>JAKISX010000013.1 GCA_021648405.1 Sulfurimonas sp.
TTAGAATTTATCTCAGGACTTTCTGTATTAGAACTTTCTGAATTAGTAAAAGAGTTTGAAGAAAAATTTGGTGTATCTGCACAACCTGTTGCTGTAGCTGGTGGAGCTGCTGCTGGTGGTGAAGCTGGTGCTGAGCAAACTGAATTTGATGTAGTATTAACTAATGTTGGTGCTAAGAAAATCGCTGTAATTAAAGCTGTTCGTGCTTTAACTGGATTAGGACTTAAAGAAGCAAAAGAAGCTTGTGAAGGTTTACCATCTACAATCAAAGCGGGCGTAGATAAAGATGCTGCTGAGGAAGCAAAAACTGCTTTAGAAGAAGCTGGTGCAGAAGTAGAAGTAAAATAATTAAACCCACGCTTAGGCGTGGTTTAATCAATGTTTTTTCGGGCGCTTTAGCCAAGGGATTCTTGTCTCTTGGCTAAAGTGCCCTTATGTCGTTTATAAGCACTATAAAATTTGTCTAAGGACGCTTAGATAGAAATTGCTTAATACTAAGTATTAAGCTCCACAATTTATAACTAGAGGTAGCCTATGTTAAACACTTTATATTCTGGAAATCGTCTGCGTGTAGACTTTGCCAAAACTCCTCAACAGATTGAAGTTCCAAATTTACTTCAACTTCAGCAAAGTTCTTATGATAACTTTTTAATGATTGATGAGAAAGATAGATCATCAAGTGGTATTGAAAAAGCTTTTCATTCAGCTTTTCCTATTCATGATGCTCAAAATAGATTAACTATTGAGTATATAGGAAGCGAAATATCTAAACCTAAATACACTATACGCGAATGTATGGAGCGTGGACTGACTTATTCAGTATCACTAAGAATGAAAACTCGTCTTATCCTTTGGGACAGAGATGAAAACACTAAAGAAAAACTTGGCGTAAAAGACATTAAAGAGCAAAATATATTTGTTCGTGATATTCCACTTATGACTGATAGGACCTCTTTTATAATTAATGGTGTTGAGCGTGTAGTTGTAAATCAACTTCACCGTTCTCCTGGTGTTATTTTTAAAGAAGAAGAAGCTACTACTGTGGGTAATAAACTTATCTATACCGGTCAAATCATTCCTGATCGTGGTTCATGGTTGTATTTTGAATATGATCCAAAAGATATTCTTTATATGAGAATTAATAAGCGTCGTAAAGTTCCTGTAACTATTATGTTCCGTGCACTTGGATATTCAAAACAAGATATATTAAAACTGTTTTATCCTATTCAAACTGTTAAAATGGTTGATTATAAATTTTCAGTAATTTTTAATCAAACTGACTATGCAAATCGTCTTGCTTACGATTTAATAGATACAGAGGGTAAAGTTTTAGTAGCATCTGGAAAAAGACTTTCAGTTAAAAAAGCTCAAAAATTTGTTGATGATGGATTAAAAGAAGTTGAATACCCGTTAGAAGTATTACTAGAGCGTAATTTAGCGGAGCCTATTATTGATCCTGAGACAGGAGAGATTCTTTTTGATACTATGACCCATATTGATGAGACTAAACTTAAAAAATTATCTGAAATTGGTATAACTGAATTTAAAATTGCAAATGATTTAGCTGAGGGCGTAGATAGTTCAATTATTAATGCTTTTAATGCTGATGCAGACTCACTTAAGCTTTTAAAACAAACTGAAGAGGTTGAAGATGAAAATGATTTAGCTGCAATTCGTATTTATAAGGTTATGCGTCCAGGTGAGCCAGTAACTAAAGAAGCTGCTCATACATTTGTAAGACAACTATTTTTTGATCCTGAAAGATATGATTTAACTGAAGTTGGTCGTATGAAAATGAACCATAAACTAGATATGAACATCCCTTCATATATGACAGTTTTAACTCATGAAGATATTATTAAATCAGTTAAGTATGTTATTAAAGTTAAAAATGGTAGAGGTCATATTGATGATAGAGATCACCTTGGTAATCGTCGTATTCGTTCAATTGGCGAGCTTTTAGTAAATGAGCTGCACAACGGTTTAATTAAGATGCAAAAAGCAATCCGAGATAAACTTTCAACTATGAGTGGTGCTATGGAAGAATTAATGCCTCATGATTTAATTAACTCAAAAATGATTACTTCAACTGTAATGGAATTCTTCTCAGGTGGACAACTTTCACAGTTTATGGATCAAACAAATCCACTTTCAGAAGTTACTCATAAGCGTCGTTTATCGGCTCTTGGCGAGGGCGGTCTTGTAAAAGAAAGAGCTGGTTTTGAGGTGCGTGATGTTCATCCAACTCACTATGGTCGTATCTGTCCAATTGAAACTCCAGAGGGTCAAAATATTGGTCTTATTAATACTCTTGCAACTTATTCAAAAGTAAATGATCATGGTTTCATTGAAGCTCCATATAAAGTTATACAAGATGGTAAAATAACACAAACTATAGTATATCTTACTGCTACTCAAGAAGAGGGCATTAAAATTGCGGCTGCTTCAAATGAGTTGGATGAAAATGGTCAATTTATAAATGAATTAATATCTGTTCGTCAAGATGGTGAAATTCTTCTTAGAAAACCAATTGAATGCGAATATGCTGATTTATCATCAAGTATGGTTGTTGGTGTTGCTGCATCACTAATCCCATTTTTAGAGCACGATGATGCAAATCGTGCACTTATGGGATCAAATATGCAACGTCAAGCTGTTCCATTATTGAGACCATATGCACCTATGGTTGGAACAGGAGTTGAAAAACTTGTAGCTCGTGACTCTTGGCAATGTGTGTCAGCAAAGCGTCCTGGTAGAGTTGAAAAAATAGATGGTAAACATATCTATATTATGGGTGAAGAAAATGATGAAATTTATATAGATTATTACCCATTACAAAAAAATCTTCGCACAAACAACAACACCTCTTTTGCACAAAAACCAATTGTAAATGTTGGTCAAATTATAACAAAAGGGCAAGTTATTGCTGATGGTCCAAATATGGATCAAGGTGAACTAGCTCTTGGTGTTAATGCAATGGTTGCATTTATGCCTTGGAATGGTTACAACTTTGAGGATGCTATTGTTATATCTGAACGGATGATTCGAAAAGATGCTTTTACTTCAGTACATATCTATGAAAAAGAGGTTGAAGCTCGTGAACTCAAGCATGGTGTAGAAGAGATTACTCGCGATATTCCTAATGTTCGTGATGATGAGCTAGTACATTTAGATGAGTCTGGAATTATTAAAATTGGTACTAATGTTAGCGGTGGTATGATTTTAGTTGGCAAAGTTTCACCAAAAGGTGAAGTTAAACCAACCCCAGAAGAGAGACTTCTTCGTGCTATTTTTGGTGAAAAAGCCGGACATGTTGTGAATAAATCACTTTATTGTCCCCCTTCTATGGATGGTGTTGTTGTAGATGTTAAAATCTTTACTAAGAAAGGTTATGACAAAGATGAGCGCGCACTTGCATTAGAAAAAGAGGAGCGTGACTATTTAGAGCGCGAACATTATGATAGACTTTTAATGATTGATAAAGAGGAGATGCTAAGAATAGCTAAACTTCTTACTCGTGAGCCACTACAAAGTGATATAAAAATAGAAGAAAGAGAATATAAAGCTGGTGATATAATCGATGCTAAAGATTTAGTTGAAGTAAATCGTTTTGCCATGAATGCTATTGTTAAATCATTTAATGAAGAGATTCAAGCGCAATATAATAAAACTAAAAACTATTTTCAAAAACAAAAACGTGTTTTTAGAGATGAGCATGAAGAAAAGCTTACTATACTAGAAAAAGATGATATCCTTCCAAATGGTGTTGTTAAATATGTTAAGATATATATTGCAACTAAGCGTAAGCTAAAAGTTGGCGATAAAATGGCTGGTCGTCACGGAAATAAAGGTATAGTATCTATTATTGTTCCTGAAGTTGATATGCCATATATGGAAGATGGAAGAAGTGTTGATGTTTGTTTAAATCCACTTGGTGTTCCATCTCGTATGAATATTGGACAAATTTTAGAGATGCATCTTGGTATGGCTGGGCGTGAGCTTGGTAACCAAATTTTAGAGCAATTTGAGTCTAAACAAAAAGATTTTATAAATAATATGCGTTTAAAAATGATTGCTATTGCTGATGTAGCTGGTATGATGAATGCCGTAGAAGTTATTGGCGATATGAGTGATGAAAAATTCTTACACTATGCTCGTGATTGGGCAAAAGGTGGGGTTAGATTTGCTACTCCAATTTTTGAGGGTGTAAATCAAGAAGAGTTTGATAAACTATTTGAACTTGCAAAAATGGATGCAGATGGCAAGACTGTTGTATATGATGGACGTACTGGCGAAAAAATTAAAGAGCGTGTAAATATTGGATATATGTATATCCTTAAACTGCATCACTTGGTTGATGAAAAAATTCATGCCCGTTCAACTGGACCATATTCACTTGTAACTCAACAACCAGTTGGTGGTAAGGCACTATTTGGTGGGCAAAGATTCGGTGAGATGGAAGTATGGGCACTAGAAGCTTATGGAGCATCAGCAGTTTTAAAAGAGATGCTAACTATCAAATCAGATGATGTTGATGGTCGTGTTCGTGCTTATAAAGCAATTACAAAAGGTGAGTTAGTTCCACCTTCTGGAATTCCTGAAACACTATTTGTATTAACTAAAGAGCTTCAAGCATTAGCACTTGATGTAGAGATTTTTGATGAGGTGGAAGACGATGAGTAAATTAGTAGCAATTGAAGTAACTGAAAATAATAGACCAAAAGATATTAAGAAGCTACAGTTTCGTTTAGCTTCTCCACAGAAGGTTATGTCTTGGTCAAATGGTGAGGTTAAAAAACCTGAAACTATTAATTATCGTACGCTTAAACCTGAGCGTGATGGACTTTTTTGTGCAAAAATCTTTGGACCTGTTCGTGATTACGAGTGTCTTTGTGGTAAGTACAAAAAGATGCGTTACAAAGGTGTAGTATGTGAAAAGTGTGGAGTTGAAGTTACAAGTACTAAAGTTCGTCGTACTCGTATGGGTCACATTGAACTTGTAACTCCTGTTGCACATATTTGGTATGTAAGTTCATTACCATCACGAATTGGTACACTACTTGGTATCAAGATGAAAGATTTAGAGCGTGTACTTTATTATGAAGCGTATATTGTAGAGAGTGGTGGTGAGGCATATTATGATGCTGAAGCTAAAACTCCTGTACTTAAATATGATGTTTTAAATGAAGAGCAATATCGTACGCTAATTCAGCGTTTTGGAGAACTTGGTTTTTCTGCTCGTATGGGTGGCGAAATTGTTCGTGATCTGCTTGAGGATATCGATTTAGTTGATGCATTCACACAGCTTAAAGAAGATATAGAAGTTACAAAAAGTGAAGCTAAGAAAAAAACTATTGCAAAAAGATTAAAAGTTATTGAGTCATTTTTAAATAGTGGAAACAATCCTGCTTGGATGATGTTAACAGTACTTCCTGTTCTTCCACCAGATTTACGCCCACTTGTATCACTTGATGGTGGTAAATTTGCAGTATCAGATGTAAATGATTTATATAGAAGAGTTATTAACCGTAATCAAAGACTTAAGCGTCTAGTTGAACTAGAAGCTCCTGAGATTATTGTTAGAAATGAAAAGCGTATGCTTCAAGAGTCAGTAGATGCTTTATTTGACAATGGTCGTAGAGCAAATGCTGTTAAAGGTGCTAATAAGCGTCCACTCAAATCTTTAAGTGAAGTTATTAAAGGCAAGCAAGGTCGTTTTCGCCAAAATTTACTTGGTAAGCGTGTTGATTTTTCTGGACGTTCTGTAATTGTTGTTGGACCATCTTTGGAGATGCATGAGTGTGGACTTCCTAAAAAAATGGCTTTAGAGTTATTTAAACCACATTTGATTGCTAAACTTGAAGAAAAAGGTCATGCTACTACTGTAAAAGCTGCTAAAAAAATGATAGATTTACAAATTAATGAAGTTTGGGAATGTTTAGCTGAAATTGTTGATGGTTATCCAGTTATGCTTAATCGTGCACCAACACTTCATAAGCTTTCTATTCAAGCATTTCACCCTAAACTAATTGATGGTAAGGCAATTCAGCTTCATCCATTAGTTTGTTCTGCGTTTAATGCCGATTTTGATGGGGATCAGATGGCTGTTCATGTACCTTTATCTTCAGCTGCAATTGCTGAAGCTAAAGTTCTTATGATGGCATCTATGAATATTCTTCATCCAGCGTCTGGTAAGGCTATTGCTACTCCATCTCAAGATATGGTTCTTGGAATATATTACATCACACTAGAAAAAAATGGTGTAACTGGTTCTAATAAACTTTTTGCAAATGTTGATGAAGTAAATATTGCACTAGAGCATAAAGCACTTGATATACATGCAAAAATTCGTACTCGTGATAATGGTCGTGTTATTTACACTACTGCTGGTAGGTTACTACTAAAAGCTGTATTGCCTGACTTCGTTCCTGCTGAATTTTGGAATAGAGTTATGAAAAAAAGTGCTATTGGTGAATTAGTTGATTATGTTCAAAAGCATGGTGGAATTGGAATTACAGCTGGAGTTTTAGATAAATTAAAAGATTTAGGCTTCAAGCATGCTACAGAGTCAGGAGTATCTATCTCTATTGACGATATTAAAATTCCAGAGGCTAAAAAAGCTAAAATTACTGAATCAAAAAATAAAGTTATTGAGATTCAAAAACAATATGAAGCTGGATTATTAACAGAACAAGAACGATATAATAAAATTATTGATGTTTGGACTGATACTAACAATACAGTTGCTGCACAAATGATGAAAATTGTTGAAACAGATAAAGATGGATTTAACTCTATCCATATGATGGCTGATTCTGGCGCTCGTGGTTCTGCTGCACAAATTCGTCAGTTAGCTGGTATGCGTGGATTGATGGCAAAACCAAGTGGTGATATTATTGAGACTCCAATTATCTCTAACTTTAAAGAAGGACTTAATGTAATAGAGTACTTTATCTCAACGCACGGTGCTCGTAAAGGTCTTGCCGATACTGCACTAAAAACTGCAAATGCTGGTTATCTTACTCGTAAGCTTGTTGATGTTGCACAAAATGTTAAAGTTGTTGAGCATGATTGTCATACACATGAAGGTATTGAAATTTCTGATATATCTGATCAAAATACTCTAATTGAATCTTTAGAAGACAGGTTAAACGGTAGAGTTTTAGCTGATGATGTAATTGATCCAATTTCTAATGAGATTCTTTATGCTGAGGGTACTTTACTTGATGAAGTAGGTGCTAAAGTAATAAATGAAGCTGGAATTAAAACAGCGCATATTAGAACACCAACTACATGTAAAAGCGAAAATGGTATCTGTGCACTTTGTTATGGTGTAAATTTAGCAACTGGTCATATTGTTCGTACAGGTGAAGCTGTTGGTATTACTGCAGCACAATCAATTGGTGAACCTGGTACGCAGCTAACTCTAAGAACATTCCATGTCGGTGGGACTGCAAGTTCAACCGCACAAGAGAGACAAGTTATAGCTAAAAAAGAAGGTTTTATTCGTTATTATAATCTTAATACTTATAAGTCTAAAGATGATAAAAATATTGTTGCAAATAGAAGAAATGCGGCAGTATTACTTGTTGAGCCTAAAATTAAGGCAATTGTTAATGGTAAAATCTTAATCGAGACTATCCATGATGAAGTAATTATTACTTTAACTAGCTCATCGGACACTCATCGTTATGCACTTCGTAAAAATGAGATTGCTAAGCCAAATGAATTAGCTGGAGTTAGTGGACAAATTGAGGGCAAATACTATTTACCATACGAAAATGGTTCTGAAATAGCAGAAGGTGAATCAATTGTTGAAACTATTAAAGATAGCTGGAATGTTCCATCTCGTATCCCTTATGCTTCTGAGTTATTAGTTGAAAATGGTGCACCTGTTACGCAAAAAATCCTAGCAAAAGAGGAGGGTGTAGTTAAATACTTCCTGCTTAAAGGGGATTATTTAGAGAGAATTGAAGGTCTTAAAGCTGGATATGAAGTAGTTGAAAAAGGTCTTTTTGCAGCTGTAATTGATGCAAATAATCGTGAAGCAATTCGTCATTATATAGCTCGCGGGTCAGTTATTGTTAAAGAAGATAATGAAACAGTTGATGCTACAAGCTTACTTGCTAAGCCAAAATCAGATGAGTCAGTTATAATTGCTGAATGGGATCCGTATTCGAATCCTATTATATCTGAAGCTAATGGAATTGTTAAATTTGAAGATATTATTGTTGGAACAACTGCTACTGAGCAAATAGATGAGCTAACTGGTAAAAGTCGCTTAATGATAAATGATCATATATCAAGTGAATACAAACCAACTATAATTTTAGCTACACAAGATGGTGAACTTTTAAGATATACAATTGAATCTAAATCTTCTATATATGTTGAAGATGGGGCAAGTGTAAAAGTTGCAGATATAATTGCAAAAACTCCAAAAGCACTTCAAAAATCATCAGATATTACGGGTGGTCTTCCTCGCGTTTCTGAACTATTTGAAGGTCGTCGTCCAAAAGCTACTGCGCTTATCTCAGAGATAGATGGTAATGTTAGTTTTGGTAAGATGCTTCGTGGTAAAGTTCGTATTGTTGTAACTAGCGATAGTGGTCTTGTAAAAGAGTACTTTGTAGATAAATCTCATGAAAGTGTTGTAAATCTTGGAGATTTTGTTCATGCAGGTGAGCGTTTAACTACTGGTATTATCTCTTCTTATGAACTGCTTCGTATTATGGGTGTTAAAGCACTTTACAATTATTTAGTATCTGAAGTTCAACAAGTATATCGTTCTCAGGGTGTTAGTATTGCTGATAAACATATTGAGGTTATTTTTACTCAAATGCTTCGTCAAATTAAGATTGTAAAATCTGGTGATACTAAATTTATACAGGGCGATTTAATTTCTAAATCTAAATTTAAATTAGAGAATGATAAAATAATTCGTCTTGGTGGTCGTCCTGCAATTGCTGAGCCATTTTTAGTTGGTATAACAAGGGCTGCTGTTGCTGCTGATTCTATTATCTCCGCAGCATCATTCCAAGATACTACAAAAGTTCTTACCGAAGCTGCTGTAAGTGCTAAAGTAGATGACTTAAATGATCTTAAAGAAAATGTAATTATTGGTCGTACTATTCCTGTTGGAACTGGCATATACAAAAATCAAAGAATAGTGCTTGATAGTGAAGAAGAATAAATCTTATTTTTTTAAATTGTTATTAGATTCTGGGTCAAGCCCAGAATGACGAGCAATTTGTCTTTTGAATCAAGCCCAGAATGACGAGCAATTTGTCTTTTGAATCAAGTCCAGAATGACGAGCAGTTTGTCTTTTGAATCAAGCCCAGAATGACGAGCAGTTTGTCATCCTGAACTTGATTCAGGATCTAGTTTTTAAGAGATACATTCCCTTAACTCAAAGCATTGGTACCCTAAGCTCTGTTTTTGAGTTACGGTGAACATATTTCTACGAAATACATTCCCTTCACTCAAAGCATTGGTACCCTAAGCTCTGTTTTTGAGTTACGGTGAACATATTTCTACGAAATACATTCCCTTCACTCAAAGCTTAGGGCAGTATTTATTGAGTAGCGCATGTCGTCGTCTAAATTTTCCATAGAACTTAACATCCATCTTAAATAACCAGCATCCTCTGAAGCTACTTCACGAAGTGTTTTACCTTTATGTTTACCAAATCTAAATTTTTCTATTAATATTGGGGTGTTTGTTAAATCAACCATCTTATCCACTGGATTTTCATCTGGAAAAATCTTAGTTATGCTTTGTTTTAATTTTGAAAGAAACAGTTTTAAAACAAGTACATCGCCAATTGCATCATGAGCTTTTACGACAATTCCAAGAGCATCAGCTTCTTTTTTTTCATCTTTATAGAGTCCTAATTTATATCTAAAGTATTGAAGACGATGAGCCTCTTCATCTTTATAGATATGTTTTGCAACCCTAAGGGTATCTATCACCTTCATATTAGTGTTAAATCCCTCTTTTTCAAGCATACCTAAATCAAATGGTGCGTTATGGATTATCATATAATTTTCATTAGTATTTAGCTCTTGTAATCTATTGTATGAAGTACTTTCCTGACAAATAGGCTTTGATTCAATCATCTCTTGAGTAATTCCATGAACCTCCATAGCAGCAAACTTAATTTGTATATCGCTTGAAAAAAATTCATTTTGAACTTCTATCTTTTTTGCTCCAAGAACGATATATCCTAGTTGAATTACCCTGTCCTCATCAGCTACCCCTGTTGTTTCTGTATCTAAGATTATATATTTTGGTGTCAATATTTTTCCTTTAGTTTGATAAAAAAGCATCAAGCATATAGTTTGCTTCAACTTCTAAATATTCTTCATTTAACAATAATTCAACTGAAGTATCTGAAAAAGAATAAGTACAAAATATAAAAAAACGAGAGGAATAAGTTTTATGCTTATATGTAAAATTTTTGACAAAAATAGGTTCATTTAGTTCCATAAACAGAGTTTTAATATAGTTAAGTGAATCAATTGACTCTTCTATATTTAAAAGTGCATAGATTTTTATTAATTTTATTGACATATTTAAATAGTATCGATTTTCTATATGTGTATTATAGATAGCACGAGCTAATTTAAGTGTATCTTCACTCAATTCTTCATGGAATAAATTGGTTTTTATAATTTCTGTATTAATCATAAAGATACTATATCTTTTTTGGTATTAAAGTTGAATAAATGTAAAATAGATACAATACATAATGTTAAAAATATTATAAATATTATTTATTAACCTCTTTATTATCTTCTTCAAGAAGCATACTATCTAAGAGTTCAAAAAGTTCACTTGAAGCTTTTTGCATATTTATAAAATTTGTTAGTATCTCATCTTTATGCTCAAGCGCACTTGAATCTTTTATTAGATTAAAAGTATTTATTACATTTTGATGAAGCTCTTTATGTGGAGTTGGAATTTGTTTAAAACTTGGAGAATTAGAAAATGTAGATTTACCTTCATCTTCATACCATTTACCAAATCTACATTGATGATGATTATCAAACTCTTTATATTTTTCACTTAAGACATGCGTTAATGCATCTGCTTTAAATAGGATATGATCAATTTTACAAAGCATTACAAAGTTTTTACTTTTCATAAGTTTTGAAGAGGATAAAACAGACTCACTTGTTTTATTAAACTGTTTTAGAGAGTCATATAATGTTGCAACTCTTGAAGTTGATTGTTTAGCAATAGAATTGAGTTCTTTAGAGTTATCTAGCATTCCATTTGCTTCTTGTTGTAGAGTTGAGATAGAGATAGTTATCTCATTTGTTGCTTTTTGAGTTCGCTCTGCTAATTTTCTAACTTCATCTGCAACAACAGCAAAACCGCGACCATGTTCACCAGCTCTTGCCGCTTCAATAGCTGCATTTAGAGCAAGTAAATTAGTTTGATCAGCAATATCTTTAATTAGATCTATTATTGAGGTTATTTCAGATGTTTTAGATGTTACCCCATCAATAGATTCGTCATTTTGAACAATAATTTGTGATAGTTGCTCAAAATTTTTATTCATATCTTCAACCACTAGAGTATTTGAACAAGATAAAGAAGCAGATTCTTGAGATTCTACAGCAAGTTGTGTAAGTGTATTATTTGTATCAGATATCTGAGATTGGATACCCTCAAAACTTTTAATTAATCCCTCTCCAGTTTTTGAGAGTTTCACTGAAAATCTTTCTTTTTCTTGAGCTAGATATTCAGCTTCCATTGCATCTATACTTTTATTTATATGAATTGCAGTATTTACAAAAGTTTCATTTAATCCTATATGACATACTTTTCTGAAATATTTATTTTGAGATGCATACTCAATAGATGTGTTTATTTCACGAGTAAAACTCTCTATTTGATCAAATAAATCATTTATTCCATAGCTTAACTCTGCTAGTTCTCCCCCAGTATCTACATAGAGTTCACGAGATTCAAAATTTCCAACTTTTGCATCTAAGAGAATAGTATAAGATTGTTTAATAGAAGATTGAGTTATACGAATTTGTTTGTAGGCATAGATAGCTATGGCAATATTTAATAGATAAAAAATAAAAAAACTTAGGTTAAATTCAAAAAAACTAATAGATACTAATAATCCTAAAGTTACCACAATTATATGAGCATAGTTGGCATAGTGCATCTTAGATAGAGAGGATAAATTTTTCATATTCAACTCCTTTATCTTTTAGTAAATTACTAAGCATCTCTTCACTATCTTTCATGCTACCTTTTTTTTCAATCTCTAATAGTTGTTTATATAATGGGATGATTATTTTTAAAGATTCAGCATTTGGTTTTCTTCTTGCTGAGTGATAACCAGTTATTTTTCCATCTACATAAGATGGAGTTACATTTGCAAATACCCAGTAATAAGAACCATCACTACATAAGTTTTTTACATAAGCGTTTATCTCTTTATTTGATTTTAGATATTGCCATAAAAATTTAAAAATAACACGAGGCATATCGGGATGGCGAATAAGGTTGTGTGCTTTACCAATAAGCTCTCTTTCATTCATCTTTACAGTTTTCATAAAAGCACGATTAGCATAGGTAATAACTCCCTTTGTATCTGTTTTGGTAACAAGCAGTGTTTTTTCATCAAATGTTATTTCATTGTTTTTTGGTATTATTGGCATATAAAACCCTTTATTATTATTATTACATTTTAGTATAAACTGTCCAAAATTAAAAGAAAATATAATTAATATTGGTAATTTTAAATTTATACTACATTTAAGTTACACCAGTATTTTATTTGATGATTATTTGGTTTTTACCATTTTGTTTTGCTTTGTGAAGTAGCATATCAGCTTGATTTATACTTTCTTCTAAAGTATCATCTTTATGAATTACAACACCGATTGAAGCAGTGAATTTTATACTTTCACCTTTATCTGAAAATATTACGCTATTTTCAATCTCCTCTCTAATGCGCTCAAATATATCATGGGCACTAGTTCGATTTATATTTTTTAAAACTACACAAAATTCTTCGTTATTAAAACGAGAAACAAAATCTTTATAGTTTGTAGTAGAGAGTAAAATTTCAGATAAAGTTATTATAGATCTATCTACAGCTTCATCTCCATATGTGTCATTTATGTTTTTAATATTATCAATATCTATCATGGCAACTGCAAACTGTTCGGTAGTTTGATTAATTTGTTCAAAGTAATTATTCATCTCTTTAAAAAAGTATTGTCGATTGTAAAGTCCAGTTAACAAATCACGCTTAGCATGATTTGTTATAGCATCTATATTCTCTTTTGCTTCAAGAGCATTATTGACACGACAAGAAAATTCTTCTTTAGAGAAAGGTTTTTTAATATAATCATTTGCCCCATTTTTTAAAAACATAGCGTTTATTTCATCATCGTTATTTGAAGAGACAACAAGCACGCTTAAATCATTTTTAGGATGATTTTTGCGTATCTCAATGGTAAGTTCCATCCCATCCATTACAGGCATATTATAATCTGTAAGAACCAAAGATATATCTGGATGAGTTTGTAACATATTTAAAGCTTCTTCTCCATGAGCTACAGCAAAAACTTTAATAAAAAGATTTTTAAGCATATCTGTCATTTGTTTACGAAAAATCATAGAATCATCAACTACTAATACTTTATGATTCTGATTTTTTTGGAGTCTTTTGATGGTATTTATAATATAGCTAATGTCATTAGCCCCACCTTTGTTTACATAATCTATAATGTTTTTTTTCATCATTTGTTTACGAAAATCTTTATTAGCACTTGATGTCAATACTATAGTATGGGCATTTTTTTTCATAAGATAATCTACAACTTCGCCATTTGGTGCATCTGGTAAGTTTAAATCAGTTAAAACTATGAAGTAGTTAAACATTTTTAAAAATAGTTTAGCCTCGCTTAGTTTATATGCTATATCAACTTCAAAATCTAAACCTGATGAAATTTTTTTTGAGATTAATTTTGCTAAGGTTTTGTTGTCTTCAATTATTAATATTTTTTTCATATGTGTATTTTAGTATAATCTTTCCATGGAAATATTAAAAGAGATTACAAAAGATTTAAACAATAATACAAATATTTTTTTAACTGGTGGAGCTGGGGTTGGAAAAACAACTATAACACGTCAAGTGATTCAGAATTTTATTGATGATGCAAAAAAAGTTGCAAAACTTGCTTCAACTGGTATGGCTGCTACTTTAATAGATGGGCAAACTCTTCATAGTTTTTTGGATTTGGGCATAGCTAACAATATTGAAGATTTAGAAAAAAACTCTAAATTTAATATTAAAAAAAAGATTAAAAAACTTGTTTCACAAATGGATTTGATAGTTATAGATGAAATTTCTATGGTTAGTGATAGTCTATTTGAGATGATAGAACTTCGTCTAAGTCAAGCAGAGTTTAAGGGGACACTTTTAGTTGTAGGGGATTTTTTACAGCTACCTCCTGTTGTTCGTGGTAGTGCTGAAGTTAAATTTGCTTTTGAATCTATATCTTGGGATAATTTTACCTTTAAAAAAGTTGAACTTACACATATATATAGAACAGATGATGTGAAGTTTATAAAACTTTTAGGTGAAATTCGTAGAGGTTTTGTAGATGAATGTGTACATAATCATCTAAATGAATTTATAAAACCACTGCCAGAGGATTTAAATGAAGCTACATTTCTTTTTGGAAAAAATATCTCTGCGCAAAAACATAATAAATCTCAACTAGACTTTGTAGATGGTGAGCTTTTTACAAAAGATGCTCAGGTTATCAAACATGTTAAATCAACAAAAGATAGTGAGATTGATAGGTTTATTAATGATGCAAGGATAGAAAAAGAGCTAGAATTAAAAATAGGAGTACCTGTTTTATTTACAAGAAATTCTTGGAATTATTTTAATGGAGAGAGAGGTAAAGTTATAAATATTGATAGTAATTTTATATATGTACAAAAGGATGATGGTATTGTTATAAAATTAGAAACAACACCTCAAAGTAAAAATATTTGGAGGGAAAAAACAATCAACGGAAAAAAAGAGATGGTTGAAGAGGATCTGTTTACTATTCACCAATTTCCTATAAAATTAGCATATGCAATAACTATACATAAGTCACAAGGGATGTCGATACAAGACTTAATAATTCAAACAAATGAAATTTTTGCGCCCTCACAGTTTTATGTAGCACTCTCAAGAAGTTCAAATCCATCAAGTCTAAATCTAATTGCCCCACATTCTCAATGGCATAGTATAGTTTATGTTGATAAAAAGGCGCTAAAATTTGTAAAGGGAACAATATGATTGAAATATTAAAAAAGATGTTTTTATTTGAAAATTTATCAGATGATATTTTAAAAATAATACAAAAAGATTGTGAAATAATATCTTTAAAAAAAGACAATATTGTTTTTTATGAAGGTGATGAGCCAAAATATCTATATTTTTTAATTGAAGGAAATATAAAACTATATAAGATGTTAGCAAACAACAATGAGTTGATTTTAAAATATTTTAAACATAATGAGAGTATAGCCGAAGTGGCTGTTTTTGATGGATTTAATTATCCAGCTACAGCAGAAACTATCACCGATACAAAACTACTAAAAATAGATTTTCAAAATCTCAAAGAACTTTTTTTAAAAAATCCGTACATTTTATTGAATCTAAATTCATCTTTGATAAAAAAGGTAAAAAATTTAGAAACTTTACTTTTGAGATATTTGGTATTAGACGCAAAAGGGAGAGTTGTTGATTTTATTTTGCAAAATACACAACAATTCTTTTTATTAAAACAACATGAGGTAGCTACCATTTTAAACATAAGCCCTGAAACTTTATCTCGCATATTAAAACCATTCAAAGCTGATGGTATAATTGATATGAAAAATAAAAATGTAAATAAACAAAGACTTGAACTATATAAGAATTGATGTATGTCAATGAAATAAAAATTATAATTAAATAAAATACATACAATCTAGCTCTTAATCAGAGAACTAAATCATAATAACTGAAGGAAAATAATGAGTTCAATACCACAAGACGCACAACAGATAGAGGCGATGGGATCATCAGTTGATTTTTTTAAAACCGTACAAGACGGAGTAAGTACATACTATTTTGACACAAGTAAATGTGGACCACCAGCGCCAATGGTAAATGCAATGGCAGGGCTCCAACTTTTAGAAGAAAATTCTAAATTAGTAATGATAAATCATAAATCACCAGGTGGACTTTTTCCAAAAATTCAAGACGATTATAACTATGAAGTAGAGGATTTAGCAGATGGTAATGTAAAAGTTGTTTTTACTAAAAAATCTAATGGAGCTGGAACTACAAACTACAACGATAATAAGTGTAGCGGATAATATATAGTGGCAATATCTCAGGAGTTCGCACCTCCATTTAAGCTTATAGCACCGTATTTTATAATTGGTGTTATAGTTTATGTTTTTAGTGTGTTTTTTCTTTTCTTTTTTGATATAACAATCATTTCGCACCTAGACAGTTCAGTACTTTCATGGATACATTTTCTTTTACTTGGATTTGTAATGATGATAATTTTTGGAGCGATGGCACAGTTGGTACCAGTTGTTCTTGAAGTTGGACATTTTGCTGTTGAATTGTATTATATAATCTATCCATTACTCTTTATTGGAACAATTATGATGGTGGCAGGATTTGGCTTTTTACCACAACTTTTACCATATGGTGGTGTTGTTGTGCTTATCTCTCTCATGATTTTTATATTTGAGACTTTTATGACTATCAAAAGGGTAAAAAAATTCAACCTTGTTATGACTAGTGTAGCTTTAGCAAATGGTTTTTTATTTTTTGGTTTAATTTTTGGTTTAATTATGGCATTAGGTTATGCAGGTATTGTTAGTGTAGATATATCAGCATTACTAAAAGCGCACATATATCTTGTTTTCATAGGTTATGTTGGCATAACAATTATGGGTATGAGTATGGTCCTTATCCCTATGTTTTGGTTATCACACAGTTTCTCTTGGAAAAGTGTAACTTATGCTCTTTGGTTAGTTAGTTTTGGTGTTGTAAGTGTTTCATTATCTAGTATATTTGATAGTATTTATTTAGAATATATTGGATATTTTTTGACTTTAATTGCTCTATTTTTATATTTTTATCAAGTATTTATTATCTATAAATCAAGAGTTAGAGTTGAACGCGATATTTATCTTAGAAGTATGGTATTTTCATATATAGGCATGTTGATATCTTTATGTTTAGGGGTTTTATATATTTTTGTCCCATCACAGACTTTACTTTTAGCAATTGGCTGGATATTAATTTTTGGACATATTACTTTTATAATAAACGGTCATCTGTATAAAATTGTCCCATTTTTGGTTTGGTTTGAAAGATTTTCCCCATTAGTAGGTAAACAAGAAGTTCCAATGCTTAACGATATGCTCCCAGTAAGAAGCTCTAATTTGCAATTTATATTTTCCACATGTGGTGTTATTATTGGATTTATAAGTATTTTGATACAAAATAATGAACTATTTCATGCAGGTGTTAGTTTTTTATTTATGGGAAGTGTTTTTATTTTAAAAGATTTAATTTATATGATAAGGTTTAAATAATGTACTCAAAAGAAGAAATTTTTAAAGCAATCTCAACAGTAAAAGATCCAGAAGTTGGATTCAATTTAGTAGAGATGGGACTCATTTATGATGGAGTTTGTGATGAAAATAATGTAGTTAAGGTTACTATGACTTTAAGTACAAAAGCATGCCCACTTCATCAAATGATTGTTCAGTGGGTTAAAGAAGCAGTAATTCGTGAGTTAGAAGATGTGCAAGAGGCGGAAGTTGAAGTTGTATGGGAGCCAGAGTGGAATATCACAATGGCTGATGATAGTGTAAAAGAAAAACTTGGTGGAAAAATGGGTAAAGAAGAAAAAACTGATATATGGTTTTAGTGCAGAGTAACAAGAGTTCTCTTACAAATCAAGTTTACAATGAGGAAGTATCGTTACCTATTTCATTTAAAAATGTTTCCATATCATATTTAACTCGATATTGCGGAGTCATAATGTGAATCAATATATCACCTAAGTCTATTACAACCCAGTCACCACTCTCATCAACATTGTTAAATGCTTCAGCAGGCTTAATCCCTTTTTTTAAGTGCTCAAGTAATGCTAAAGTATGGCGTGGACCAAGTGACGATGCTATGATTGCATAATCTACAATATAATCTTTGTTTTTTAAATCAAAAACTTCTATCGATTCAGCTTTATTTTTATCTAATACATCTATAATATTTTTTATTCTTGTTTGCAATTTATTCCTTCTAATTTGTGTAGATGATATTTTTTTATCTACATTAAGAGTTAAGTAACTCTTCGGTATTGGTATATTATCTCTTGAAGCAACTACAAAAGTAACACACTCTTTTAATTCTTTATATCTATGCCACTCTTTTAGAGTAGATAAGTTATCAGCACCTATAATAAGATAAATTTTTTTATATCTTTTTAAAAGATGTTTAACAGTAATGATTGAGGGGACTTTCTTTTTTTTATTTATCTCAAATCTTGACACCTCAATATTTTTGTTATCTTTAAAAATATCATTAAGCCATTGAAATCTTTTCTCATAAGAGTTATGAGAAACTGATTTAAATGGGTTAAGATAAGTTGGCATAACTATCACTTTTTCAACATCTTTGAAATTTAGTGCAGCTTTTGCAATGCTCTCATGTCCGATATGGGGAGGGTCAAAACTACCTCCAAAAAGTGCAATCGTTTTCATATTTAATGCGAATTATAGCTTAAAGTTGATAAAATTACTCAATTATTTTATACAGGATATTTATATGGCACTAAAAATAGCAATTAATGGATTTGGAAGAATAGGGCGTTGTGTAGCTCGTATAGCTACAACAAGAAATGATGTGGAAATAGTAGCAATTAATGATATGGCTAGTATACAAATGATGCTATATCTTCTAAAATATGATTCTGTTCATGGCACATTTAATGTAGATGTTGAACAAATTGATGATAAAAATATCTCAATAGATGGTAATAAAATTAGAGTTTTTTCTGACCGTGATCCAAAAAATCTAAAATTTGCTGATTGTGGTGCTGATATAGTACTAGAGTGTACTGGTGTATTTTTAACTCAAGAGAGTGCTCAAGTTCATATTGATAAGGGCATAGAAAAAGTTTTATTTTCAGCTCCATCAAAAGATAGCATTACGGATACCTTTGTTATGGGTGTAAATGAAAATTTATATGTTGGACAAAAGATAGTTTCAAACGCTTCATGTACTACAAACTGCCTTGGTCCTGTTGCTAAGGTTTTAGATGATGCATTTGGAATTGAAAAAGGTTTAATGACAACTATTCATTCATACACAAATGATCAAAATATTTTAGATGTTAAACACTCAAAAGATAAACGCCGCGCTCGTGCTGGGGCTATAAATATGATACCGACAACAACTGGTGCGGCTAAAGCTATTAGTTTAGTTATGCCTCAACTAAAAGGCAAGCTTCACGGTCAATCTGTTCGTGTACCTACTCCTGATGTCTCTATGGTTGATTTGAATGTAGTTGTATCAAAGCAAACTACAAAAGAGGAAGTTACTGCGGTATTTAATAAAGCAGCTCAAACTAACTTAAAAGGTCTTCTTTTGATAGATAAAGATATGAGAGTATCTCAAGATTTTGTTGGGTGTGAATATAGTTCAATTGTTGCAGAGGATTTAACGCAAGTTATTGGTGGGGATATGATTAAAATTATGGCTTGGTATGACAATGAGTGGGGTTATTCAATGCGTTTAATTGATATGGCTTTACATATATCTAAATAGTCCCATAATGGACCGTTGAGGTCAAGCTTGCCTCATTCGAGGCAGAAAATTTAAGAAAGGAAAGCAGAGTAAATTTTATCTTTTACGCTGTACAAATAAATTTGGAATTATTACCCTTAAAATCTTTAAATTTAAAAGATAAAAAAGTTTTTATTAGATGTGACTTTAATGTACCTATGGATGAGTTTGGAAATATATCTGATGACAGAAGAATTCGTTCAGCTGTAGCAACTATTAACTATTGTCTTGATCAAGACTGTGCTGTTATTTTAGCATCACATTTAGGTCGCCCAAAAGGTCAAGCGATAGAAAGATATTCTTTAGCACCAATTGCTCGTAGACTTCAACAAGTTCTCAAGCGTCATGTTGAATTAACAACTGATGTAGTAGGTGTTGATGCTATGAAAAAAGCGAAAGAATTACCTAGGCATGAAGTGCTTTTAATAGAAAATCTTCGTTACGAAGTTGGTGAAACTAATAACGATGAAGAGTTATCAAAAAAATTAGCATCAATGGCAGAATTTTATATAAATGATGCTTTTGGAGTTTCTCATCGAGCTCACTCATCTGTAGATGGAATCACAAAGTTTTTTGATGATTCTCATAAAGCTGCAGGTTTTTTACTCCAAAGAGAGATTAATTTTTTTACTAAACTTATAAATCAACCAGTTCGACCTTTTGCTGCTATAGTTGGTGGAAGTAAAGTTTCAGGAAAGTTAGAAGCGCTTGTAAATCTATTGCCAAAAGTTGATAAAATTTTTATTGGTGGTGGTATGGCATTTACATTTTTAAAGCAGATGGGTTATAATATTGGTGCATCTTTAGTTGAAGATGATTTACTTGAAGAAGCTCAAAAAATTATGGATGAAGCTAAGAAACTAGGCGTAAAGTTTTATCTGCCTGTTGATGTAATTGTAGCTGAAAAATTTGCATCAGATGCAGTTAGCAAAATAGTTACAGCTCAAGAGATTCCTGATAATTGGATGGGGCTTGATATTGGTCCAGCTACTGTTATACTTTACCGTGAAGGTCTTAGTGATGTTCAAACAATTCTTTGGAATGGTCCAATGGGTGTTTATGAGATGGATAAGTTTGCACGAGGATCGAGTAAAATAGCTCATGCAGTAGCAGATAGTTATGCTACTACAGTTATTGGTGGTGGTGACACTGCTGATCTTGTTCAAAGAATAGGCTTAGATGAAGAGATAAGTTTTATCTCTACAGGCGGTGGAGCTTCACTTGAACTTCTTGAGGGAAAATTGCTTCCAGGTGTAGCACCTTTATTGATAAAAAAGGGATAACAATGATTATTGCATCAAACTTAAAAACAAATCTAACAAGGGAAAAAACTATATCCTATATAAAAGATGTAGAAAATTTTATACAAAAAATTAGTTCAAACCAAGAGGTATTTGTGTTTCCAGCGATGAGTAGTTTAAACTCACAAGCTAGTAGAATTATTCAAGGTGCTCAAAACGCTTACGCTACAAACAATGGCGCTTTTACTGGTGAAATTGGTGTTGAGCAACTTGAAGAATTTGGGATTAAAACTATCCTTTTAGGTCACAGTGAACGCCGTCATATCCTTGGCGAAACTCAAACAGAGATAGTTAAAAAATTTAATTTTTATAAAAACTTAGGTTTTAAAATTATTTACTGTGTTGGAGAACCTCTTGAAGTTAGAGAACAAGGTACTAATATGATGATGAAATACCTTGAGCTTCAATATGAAGGGGTAGATACCAAATACAAAAATTTAATCATTGCATATGAACCAGTTTGGGCAATTGGAACTGGACTTACTCCTACTCTTGAAGATATTAGCAATATACATCTAAAACTAAAAGAAAAATCAAATGCAGCACTTTTATATGGAGGCAGTGTTAAAGCTAATACTGCTAAAGATATATTAGCATGTAATGGTGTTGATGGAGTCCTTGTTGGTAGTGGGGCATTAGATGTTAAAAACTTTTGTAATATGATACAAACAGCACAAAATATAGATACTAATAATTAAAATAAAGGATTTCAACATGAAATTAATTAAATTAAGTTTAGTAGCTGCTTTAGCTACAACAGTATCCTTTGCCACAGATTTTAAAAATGATGTAGTTGTTAGTGCTAATGTGGCAATGACAAGTAACTATGTATGGCGCGGTATGACTCAAACTAATGATAATATGGCAACTCAAGGTGGATTTGATTTAGACTACAAAGGTGCATATTTTGGAGCATGGGGTTCAAATATCTCTCATGCTGAAGGTGTAGAGTTAGATTTATATGCTGGTTATATGGGTAAAATATTAAATTTTTCTTACGATGCAGGTTTTATTCTATACGCTTACCCTAATGCTGTTGATGCAAATAACTTTGGTGAAGTATATATGGGTGCTGGTTATGATTTTAAAGTGGTATCAGTGATTGCAATGTATTCGTTAGGTATAAAAACTAATGATATTTCAGTAGAGGATTATGTTGAAATAAATTTATATGCCCCTCTCGCTAAAGGTTTTTCTCTAGCTACACACTATGGTATTTACACAAATATTGGTTCAGATTACTCAGTTGGAATTAGTACATCTTTAGATAAAATTGATTTTAATCTTAGTTATGTTGGTTTTATAACAGATAGTGATACTAACGCTGATGATCAAGATAATGCTATATTAACAGTAAGTACAAGCTTTTAGTAATGTAAATAGATATTTAAGTTATATCTTTTTTTGATATAATTTCCATATGCTAAATATCTTCAAAAAACTTTTTTACATAGCATTTATGTTATTTATAATTTCCATAATATCTTTTTTAGCAATCCATGCTGCACCAAATAGTTTTTTAAGTGCAGGAGAGCTGAATCCAAATATGACAGATGAGGCAATTGCAGCTCTTAAGGCAGTATATGGTCTTGATAAGCCACTTTTAGAGCAATATTTTGATTGGGTAAAAAATATTTTTTCATTAAATTTTGGAGTAAGTTTTGTAACTGGTAGCGATGTTGGGATGGAAATTTTAAAAAGATTACCAATTACACTTATTATGAATTTAATAGCTCTTGTTGCCGTGTTTATAATATCACTTTATCTTGGAATAAAATCAGCTCTAAATTATGAAAAAAAATCAGATTACATAATTCGTCAAATCTCTTTAATCTCTTTTTCAATGCCTAGTTTTTATTTAGCACTTTTATTCATAATATTTTTTGCATTAAATTTAGAGATATTTCCAATAGCTGGACTTCATTCCATTGAAGAAAAAACAGGTTTTTCTTACTATACAGATATGGCTTGGCACTTGGTTTTACCAATTGGTGTTATGATATTTGTTGGGCTTGGTAGTATGATAATATATGTTCGCTCACTCACTTTAGAGATATTAAAAAGTGATTATTATTATTTTGCACTTTCTCGTGGTTTAGATAAAAAAGAGCTTCTTCGTTACTATATAATTCCAAATCTTTTACCTCCAATTGTTACTCTTTTAGGATTATCATTGCCAGGGTTGATAGGTGGCAGTGTAATACTTGAGGCTATATTTGCAATAGATGGGATGGGACAACTGTTTTTTATGAGCGCAATGAGTAGGGATTATCCTATTATTATGGGTATTTTGATGGTAACAGCATTTTTAACTTTAGTGGGAAATATGTTCGCGGATTTAATTCTTTTAAAATTAAATCCATATATGAAGAGGTAATTAGTTACTTTAAGTCATTTTAGGCTCGAGGCAGTCATTCCAGGCTCGAGTCAGTCATTCCAGGCTCGACCTGGAATCTAGCTTTTAATTAAATAGTGCCTCTAACGCATCAACACCATCTTTTTTCTCTTGAGCTACCACTTCACCGTTTTCATCTGTAGCAGTACCAGTTTCATTAAGTTCTATATCCATCCCAGTAAGCATAGAGGCAAGACGGATATTTATACCACTTTTTCCAATTGCTTTAGATTTTTGATCTAATGGAAGAGAGATGACAGCTTTTAATGCATCTCCCTTTTCATCTTTAATAATCTCTACGCTAGAGATAATTGCAGGAGCCATAACACGGCTTATGAAAAGTTCAGGGATACTAGTATATTCAATACAGTCAATATTTTCACCTTGGAGTTCAGCACTAACAGAGTTGATTCTTACACCTTTAACGCCAACAGTAGCACCAACAGCATCAACTTGAGGATGAGTAGATATTAGTGCAATTTTTGCACGCTGACCAGGTATGCGAGCTGATTTTTCAACAATAACTGTACCATCATTAATCTCAGGTACCTCTAATGATAAAAGCTCTTCTAAAAATTTAGGACTTGTTCGAGAAAGTTCAATGCTAATACCATCAAATTTATCCATATTTACACGACGAACAACAGCTTTCATGTGGTCACCAACATCAAATAATTCACCTTTAATACGGCTTTTCATTGGCAATATTGCACGAACTTCATCAACCTCTATAAAAGTATTGTTTTGAGCATCTACGCTTGTTACACGACCACTTACAAGTGTGCCTACTTTTGATTTATATTTTGTATATACATCATCTTCAACAGCTCTTTGTATGTGAAACTCTATTTCACGATGAAGCTGAGATGCCCCAGTGCGACCATACTCTTCTAAATCGTGAGGGATTTGTAGTTGATCATCTAGCTCAACTTGGTCATCATATTCTCTTGCTTCAGTAATAGATATAAGCGAAGGCGCTATCTCTTCATCTTTTAATCTTTCGTCATCATCAGCTACAACAGTGATGATTTGAATTAAATCTATAGTTTTAGTTTCTTCATTTACGCTAGCTTCAAAAGCAAAATTTCTGTCTATTACACGCTTTGCTGTTTGTACAAATGCTGTTTGTAATGATTCTTTAACTTTTTGTGGTGTTAGGCATTTTTCGTGTGCAATAGCATCAACGATATCTAAAATTTTTTCCATTATTATATTCCTTAATTGATGATTCCATAAAAAAAACAATGATAAGTATTGGGAAGATTTCTTATGAAGTTTGTAATTGTACCAAAAAATGATAAAAATCATCTTTAATCATCTTTTTAGTAGATTTTAACTATAATGCAAATACTAAATAATAAGGGATATGTTAATGGATTTGAAATTTGCTAGAGTAGAACTTGATGTTAAGCCTAAAAAGGCTGATCTAAATAAAATAGAAGCTAGTATTGAAAAAGAGGGTGGTGTAATTCTTTATTTTGATAGAGAAAACTCCCATAAAGATTTACTAGAATTACAAGATTATTTTGAAGAAAAAGGTAAAAGTTTTTATATGAGTGAAGTGAAATTTGGTCTTTCAGATAATGAATATATGTACCAAGTTCATATTATAAACTAAAGAGATATATTGAGTAAGACAGTGTTTATTGAGACTTTGGGCTGCGCTATGAATGAGCGTGATACTGAGCATATGTTAGCTGAATTAAAAGAAAAAGAAAACTATATAGCTACTAATGATTTTAAATCTGCTGATTTAATTCTCATAAATACATGTTCAGTTAGAGAAAAACCTGTTGCGAAACTGTTTTCAGAGTTAGGTATTTTTAACAAAAAGAAAAAAGATGGTGCAAAAATCGGCGTTTGTGGTTGCACAGCTTCACACCTTGGGCATGAGATAATTAAACGAGCACCATATGTTAGTTTTGTTTTAGGTGCTAGAAATATTAGTAAAATAACAGAAGTTTTACACAAACCAAAAGCTGTTGAGATTGATATAAATTATGATGAAAGTGAGTTTGCGTTTAAAGATTTTCGTTCATCTAAATATAAAGCGTATATAAATATCTCAATAGGGTGTGATAAAAGTTGCACTTTTTGTATAGTTCCAAAAACCCGCGGTGATGAGATAAGTATCCCAATGAACCTTATAATAGATGAAGCTACTCGAGCAGTATCTTTAGGGGCAAAAGAGATATTTTTACTTGGTCAAAATGTAAACAATTATGGTCATCGTTTTTCAGGTAATCATGAAAAAACAAACTTTACAAAACTACTCCAAGAATTAAGCAAAATAGATGACTTAAGACGCATCCGTTTTACATCCCCTCACCCTTTTCATATGGATGATGAGTTTATTGAAGAGTTTGCTACTAATCCTAAAATCTGTAAATCTATGCATATGCCATTGCAAAGTGGAAGCACTAAAGTATTAAAAGATATGAAGCGCGGATATACAAAAGAATGGTTTTTAAATCGTGCAAAAAAACTTCGTGATATGGTACCAGATGTTAGTATTAGTACTGATATTATTGTAGCATTTGCTGGTGAGAGTGATGAAGATATTAAAGATACTATCGATGTTATGAATCAAGTAAAATTTGAGCAAGTATTTTCTTTTAAGTATTCACCACGCCCTCAAACAGAAGCTGAGTTTTTTCCAAATACAATAGATTCAGACACCGCTTCAGCTAGACTTACAAGTATTCAAGAGCTCCATATTAAACAACTTGATGAAAACAATGCTTCTAAACTTGGAAATACTTATACAGTTTATTTTGAAGAACTTTACAACGATGGTTTTGTAAGTGGTAGAAGTGATAACAATATAGTTATAAAAGTCAAAGGTTCAGAGGAACTTTTAGGCAAATTTATAGATGTAAAAATTACCTCAATTGGACGGACGGTTTTAACCGGTGAAATTATTAACTAAGAAGCAAAAAAGAGCTATTGGATTAGTAATTCTCCCTTTTATTGGCTCGTTAGCTATTAGGTTGTTGTATGCAACAAATAAAAAAAAATTTCATGCCCCCCAAAGCTTAAGTGATGATAATTTTATTATGGCTTGTTGGCATGGTGAGCTTTTTATGATACCATACGCTTATACACATTATAGAAAAAACCCTAAAGTAAAACTTTTGATATCTGAGCATTTTGATGGAGATTTAATAGCTAGAACATTAAAATTTTTTAGTTTTGGAACTATTCGAGGTTCAAGCACACGAGGAGGAGCTAAGGCTCTGATTCAATCTATAAAAGAGATAAAAAATGGTTTTGATTTAGGTATAACTCCAGATGGACCAAAAGGTCCACGCCATGAAATTCATGATGGTATAGTGGTGATGGCACAAAAAGCTAAAGTAAAAATACTCTTAGTAAACATAAAGCCTACTTCATACTGGCAACTTAGTTCGTGGGATAAATTTATAATACCTAAGCCATTTGGTGAGATAAATTATTTTATATCTGAGCCAATTGATATAAGTGGTATGGGCTTAAATGAAGCAAAAAATCTTTTAAAAAAGGAGCTTTTAAAACATGAGTACTAAAATTTTAATACCAGTTTTTGCTATAGTTTTAATAGCTATAATGGGCGTTTATTTTCTTATAAACCCATCTTATCAAAAATCAATTAAAGCTAAGTATTATTTTGAAATAGGTGAATATAATGAAGCATATTCACATGCAAAAGAAGCCTTTGGACTTGATCTATATAACAGAATGGCAGCAACTATTATGGCTCAATCGCAAACATCTTTAAAATATGTAAGATATATAGATATGGCTAAAAAATATATGTTAGATATTGATAAAATAGCTCATTTGGAAAAAATAGAAGATTCAGACAAAGCAAAAATAAGATTAATTTGTGAGATAATGAAAGGTGATTATATCAAATTAGCTCCAAGTGTCATAACAGACAAAGATTTAGTGAAAGAAGCTGCTAAGTATCATTCATATTTTGAGATTTTATTTGAAAAAGTTAATAGATAAGCAACGCAAAGAATTCTGTCAATATTTAGAAAATATTCGCGGATATTCAGATTTGAGTATAAAAACTTATGATGAAGTTTTAAAAGAGGCTTTTAACTATATAGAGATTATTCAAAATGATAACGAAACTGTTTTTGAGTTAATGCCATATAGACTACATATTCATAAATTAAATCCAAAAACTATTTCTAAAAAATTATCAGCAATTCGTTCATTTATAGAATATTTAAATTCAAATGGTTTTAAAGTTAAAATATTATCAGATGATACTGTTAAAGTTGCTAAAACTTTGCCAAAACCTATTGCACATAAGTATATTAAAGAAGCTTTAACATTAACAAATGAGCTTGAAAGCTTGGTTGTAGTTATGCTTTATACTTTAGGTTTAAGAATCTCAGAGCTACAAAATTTAAAGCTAGAAGATATTGGTAATGAATGGATTAGAGTATTAGGAAAAGGTTCTAAGCAAAGAGATATTCCACTTTTAACAATTACAAAAGAGATGCTTGATACATATTTACAAAATAATCAACCAAAAGTGTTTCTTTTTGAGTTCAATGATGAAGTTTTAAGCCAAAATTCACTAAGATATATCATAACTAAAGTTTTTAAGAGGGTACATTTGAGAGTTACACCACATCAGCTTCGCCATTCTTACGCAACAGAGTTATTAAATTCAAATGCACCTATTGCCGATGTTAGTGAGCTTCTTGGTCACTCTAGCATGGCTACGACGCAGATATATACTAAACTGGGCTCAGCACTAAAAAAACAAAATTATAATAGTGCACACCCCCTTTGTGGAGTTAAGTAGTGTTTAAATTTCTAAAAAAAATTCTTTATACGCAGATATATATTAATATAATTTCAAATGCAAAAGAAACGGTTGTTTATACAGAAGAACTGCATCATAATGGTTCTAGTGACAATTATGAAGAGGTTTTTAATAGTACAAATAAAGAAGATATATATGAATATATACAATCAATTGCAAAAAAATCACCAGTTCATTATATCTCTATTTTAGATAACTCACCATCATATGGGGCAATACCAACTTGCTCACAAGAAGATAAAAAATTGCACTATAATGTAAGTGATTTTAATAATATTTGCACACCTAATGAATGGTCATATTATACCTCCAAGGCAGATCTCTTAGAGTTACAAGGGCGCTATCACAAAGTTGGTTTAGATTTTGTTTTTTCCCCATTTATAATATTGTCAAACTTTTTTAAAGATAAAATTGCAAGTGATATAGCGATGTATATTTTAATTAATGAAGATAATCTTACACTTAGTATTTTTGAAAATAATAAATTACTTTTTGCATTAAATTTAGATATGCAAAATCAAGATTTAGATTCAAGCGATGAACTTTTAATGGATATAGATGATGAAGAACTAAATTTAGATGATTTAGCAAGCATAGATTTAGAAAATATTGATGTAGATGATGATATAGAATCAATAAATGAGTTTGATGACATAGAAGACTTAGATACATTTGATGAGATGGAAGAATTTTCACAAGATATGGCAGAAGATGAAAATACTCTTGATGAACAAAGTGACTTTGGTGTTGATTATCATAGATTTTCTTTAATTCAAAGTGCTGTAAATAATTTTTATCAGGACAAACAACTTGAAAGCAAATTTATAGAAATTGTGTATATTGCGGATAGTGTTGGAGTTAATAGTGAGCTTAAGAAATTTTTAGAAGAAGAGATGTTTTTAAGTGTATATATACGAAAAATGGATTTAACTCATGAGCTTTGTGAGTTGTCAAAAGCGGAGCCAAAATGAGATATAGCTATATAAAACCACATAAAAAAAGTATATTTACATCTGAAATAAAATTAGTTGTTATATTTTTTACTATGACTATATTTATGCTTTTTGCTACATATGCTTTTTTATTAATAAAAAATTCACAATTTCAACAAGATAAAATTAACATAGTAAATAAAAAATATAATATTGATAAAAATATAAAAATAATGGAGGTAAAAATTGCCTATATTGAAAAGCAAGATGTTTTATCTCAAAAAATATTTACAAAAAATAGCGTTTTAAAAGATAGTATCAAAAATCTTTTTGATTTAGTGCCACAACGAATAACACTTTCAAAAGCTAAGCTTTTAGATAATGGCTTAATTTTACATGGAATTACACCAAATAAAGATGTATATAATTTTATGCTCCATGCTCCCCTTCGCTCCATTTTTCACCGCACATATAGTAGTTTTTATCCAGCAAAAGATGGATGGCTAAACTTTGTATCTACCAACTATATGGATAATGAAATTGAAAAAATAATGAGTGAGAGGATAGATGATGAGTAAGATTACTAGACAAAGTGTATATATATTAATTATTTCAGTTTTTTTACTTACATTTGTTCTTCTTTTTTCATTTTTAAGTTTGATTCCAGAGGGGAAAGAATACCGTAAAGGAAAAACACAGCTATTTGCTCAAGAAAAAGATTTAAAAAGATATCAAAATTTTGAATCACAAACTTATGATACTTTAAAAAAACTCCAATCTGACAACAGGCATATAATAATTGCTTTTGATAAGGAATTTTCACCGCAAAGATTTATTAAAAAATATAAAAGTTCATTTAATTCTCTTGAAATATCAAAAATTGAAGCATTAGACCAAGAGGAAGGTTTTAGCGTTTATGATGTAAAAACAAGTTCTCAGATTAGTGCACCTAGTGTTTTTTATAAATTTTTAGATGAGATAAATAAGAGCGATTGGATAGTTATGGTAAATTTTCCTATTGAATTTAAACGAGATGGAGAGGTTTTAAACTCATCATTTAAAATAAAAGTTTACTCTAATGCTAAGGATTTAAACACATCTAAGTTGGTAAAAAAATAAGTCCGTAACTTAGGTTCTATTTTTAATTTTCTCATCTTTTCTTTAAACTCTTTTGGCATGTTTATATTTTCACTTGTAAATGGTGCTACGAAAATCATTTTATTATGCCAAGTAACTAAAAATTTTCTGCCAATAACTACTGTGGTTCTATTTTTTAATAATTCACGCTCATGAGCACTTAGCATATGAGAATTAGATTTTAGATATTTATCTATAGTATAGATATCATTTCTGATATCATCAGTTGATGAAAAATAGGCAAACTCTTTTATCTTAGTAATTTCTACATCTTTTATCAATATTTTTAAATCTTCATCTATATACTCAAAACTTTTTTTGATACCTCTTAGGTACTCTTTTAAAAGTGGATTTGTATGATTTTGTCTGAATTTATTTCTAGTATATTTTTCATCTGTATTGCTATCATCTTCAAAATACTTAATACTGTTTTGTTGAAGATAAATAAGAAGTTCACTTTTGTCAATATGTAGAAGTGGACGAACAAGAGTATAGTTTTGTTTCTCTTGTATCTCTTTCATTCCTGCAATTTCAGCACATCCAGCACCCTTACAAAACTGCATCAACATCCACTCAAACCTATCTCCCAAATGATGAGCAGTTAGCAAGTTATCATAACTATATTTTTGTATCAAATTTTCAAAAAATGTGTATCTTATCTCTCTAGCTTTTGCCTCAAAGTTTTTTTCAATCTTATCTGTTAAATGGGTATAGCATATGAGATTATATTTTTTTGCTAACTTTTTAGCATGTAAGGTTTCAGCTTTGCTCTGTTGTCTTAGTCCATAATCTACGATAGCAATATCAAAGTTAATGTTAGAGTCATTTAATAGAAAAAATAAAGCAGTAGAATCAATGCCCGCTGAAAATGCTAAAAGATTTTTTTTACCTTTTAGTAAGTTAAGCGAAGAATTTTTTAGCATAAAACAAACTTTAATTTTTATTATCTACAGTAGCAGTCAAAATATTTCCAATAATAGAAGTGATTTTAGCTTTATAAATTTTACCAAATTCTAACTCTTTTGTATCATCAGTTTTATCATTTACATAAATTTCACCATCAATCTCAGGTGCCCAAGAGATCTCTTTTGCGCTTAGTAAAAACTCATGTTCATCACTCTCGCCGTCAATGATTAATTCTATCTCTTTACCTATCATTTTTATAAGTGATTCTTCTAAAACTTTAGCACTAATTTTTCCTAAAATTTCAGCACGCTTAGCTATTGTCTCTTGTGAAATTTTATCTTTCATATCATAAGCTGGTGTTGTTTCTTCATCAGAGTATTCAAATACATTGATGCGGTCAAATCCGAAGCTAGATGCGAAGTCACACATCTCTGTAAACATCTCCTTGGTTTCGTTTGGATGTCCAACTATAAAAGAAGTTCGTAAAAAAGAGGAGGGAAGTGATTTCATATATTCTAAAAGCTCAATAGTTTTATTTTTACCAAAGCCGCGTTTCATCAAACGAAGCATCTCATTATTAATATGTTGAATTGGAATATCAAAATAGTTATGAAAGATTTTAGATTTACCAATATTTTTTATTAAAGAGATGGTTGT
>JAKISX010000014.1 GCA_021648405.1 Sulfurimonas sp.
CAATGTTTGAAGCTGATCCAGAAACTAAATGTATCGTTATGATTGGAGAAATTGGTGGAGATCTTGAAATTCAAGCAGCAAAACTAATTAAAGAGCAAATAACTAAACCAGTTGTAGCTTTTATTGCAGGGCAAACTGCTCCTAAAGGTAAAACGATGGGTCATGCTGGTGCTATTGTGTCTGGTTCTGCTGGAACTGCAAAAGAAAAAATGGAAGCACTTGAAGCTGTAGGTGTAACGGTTGTTGTGTCACCTGCTGAAATAGGTGCTGCTGTAACTAAAGCAATGGCTAAGTAGTTAGTTTTTTTAGTGCGAGCCTCGTAAAGTAACAATTTGTTATATTACGAAGCGTTAATAGCACAATTTAGATTAAAATTATGAAAACTTTGATACTCTTTGTTATCAAAGAGTAATGTGCAGATTTAATCTACACTTTAAAAATAGGAGAATAAATGTCAACTTTTCTAACTGTAAATCCAGGTGATCAACCAGTGTGGGTAAACACCAGTAACTGTAAAGCATGTGATATATGTGTATCAGTATGTCCTTCTGGAGTACTATCTATGGTATATGAAGTCACATCAACACTTGGTGCGACTATAGCTATTGAGCATCCAGAATCTTGTATAGGGTGTAATGAGTGTGAATTATCATGTCCTGATTTTGCTATATATGTAGCAGATAAAAAAGAGTATAAAGAGGCTGGTTTTAGTTTTGCTAAACTTACTGATGAAGCTAAAGCTCGTCAAGTAGCAATCGCTGCTAATAACTACTATTCAATAGAACAAGGAGCTAGATAATGGCAACAAGAGAAATTATATCAACTGGTAATGAGCTAGCAGCTTTAGCCGGCGTTGATGCTGGTTGTACTTTTTTTGGTGGTTATCCACTGACACCGTCAAGTGAAGTTATGCATGAAATTTCTGACCTTTTACCAAAGGTTGGTGGTACATGTATTCAGATGGAAGATGAGATAGGTGCAATTTGTGCAGTTATTGGTGCAGGTATGGCTGGAGCTAGAACTATGACTGGTACTTCAGGTCCTGGTATGAGTTTAAAAGCTGAAAACTTAGGTCTTGCTCAGATGGCAGAAGTACCTTTGGTTTGTGTAAATGTTATGCGTGGTGGTCCATCAACTGGTCTTCCAACTCGTGTATCTCAAGGTGACATTCTGCAATCTAAAAACCCATCACATGGTGACTATAAATCAATCACTTTATGTGCTGGTACTTTAGCTGAATGTTACACTGAAACTGTAAGAGCTTTTAATATTGCTGATAGATTTATGCAACCTGTTATTGTTTTACTTGATGAGACTATTGGTCATATGCATGGTAAAGCAGACCTTCCAACAGTAGAAGAAGTTAAAGCTGGAATTGTTCCTCGTAAGCGTTTTGACGGTCCTGCTGAAGAGTATTTTCCATATGAGTGTGGTCCAACGGAGCCAGCAGTATTAAATCCAATGTTTGAAGGCTACAGATATCACTTCACAGGGCTTCATCATGATAAAAATGGTTTCCCAACAGAAGAGATTGAAACTTGTCGTAAGCTTATTCAGCGTTTAGAAGATAAAGTTGCTATGCATGAAGATGAGCTTGAATCTTATGAAGAATTTATGATGGATGATGCCGAGGTTATGATTATTGCTTATGGTTCTGTTTCACTTGCAGCTAAAGAATCAATTCGTCATCTTCGTGATGAGGGTATTAAAGCTGGTTTATTTAGACCAATTACAATTTGGCCTTCACCTGCGAAAAAAATCAAAGAATATACTGATAAAATTAAAAAAGTTTTAGTTGTAGAGCTCAATATAGGACAGTATCATAGTGAAGTTGAAAGAGCATCTTCTAGATTAGACATTGATGGTTTATTTAAAGTTAATGGTAGACCAATATCTCCTTATGAGATTGTAAATAAAGTAAAGGAGTTATAGTATGGCATTTAATTATGAAAAATATTTAAGAATTCAAAAAATGCCAACACTTTGGTGTTGGGGTTGTGGTGATGGTGTTATCCTTAAGGCTTTTGTAAGAGCTATCGAAAAAATGGGTATAAAACAAGATGATGTATGTGTTATTTCTGGAATTGGTTGTTCTGGTAGATTTTCTTCATATGTAGATTTCAATACTATCCATACGACACACGGTAGAACTGTAGCTTATGCAACAGGTGTAAAACTTGCTCGTCCAGATAAAGTAGTTGTTTGTGTTGCTGGAGATGGTGACGCACTTGCAATCGGTGGTAATCATACTATCCATGGCTGTAGAAGAAATATTGATATCACAATGATTGTTATCAATAACTTCATCTATGGTCTTACTAATGCGCAAACTTCTCCAACTACCCCACAGGGTATGTGGACAGTAACTCAAAAAATTGGTAATATTGATCCAACTTTTGATACTTGTGAATTAGCTATCGCTTCTGGAGCTTCATTTGTTGCTCGTGAAACTATGCTTGATCCTAAAAAATTAGAAAAAATCCTTATTAAAGCACTTGAGCACAAAGGTTTTTCTATGATGGAAGTACTTTCTAATTGTCATATCAATCTTGGTAGAAAAAACAAGATGGTTTCCGCAATGGAAAACCTAGAGTGGATTGATAATATCACAACTTCAAAAAAGAAATATGATGCTATGACTGAGGAAGAGCAATTAAACTTATTTCCACTTGGTATTTTAAAACAAGACCTAGAGGTTCGTGAGTATTGTGATATGTATAAAGATGTTATAGATGCACATCAAGGTAAGCGCGCAAAAATTACACAAGATGACTTTAAGAAAAAAATCTAAGGAGATACAGTGAGTAAAACATTAATGAGATTTACAGGTGTTGGTGGACAAGGTGTTCTTCTTGCTGGTGAGATTTTTGCAGCTGCAAAAATTAAAACTGGCGGTCATGGACTAAAAACAGCAACATATACATCACAAGTTCGTGGTGGTCCAACTGTTGTTGATATTCAACTAGATGATAAAGAGATTTATTACCCATATGCAAATGATGGGGAGATAGGTTTCATGCTTTCAGTTGCACAAAAAAGTTATGATCTTTTTAAAGATGGTGTTCAAAAAGGTGGAACTATAGTAATTGATCCAAACCTAATCAAGCCTACTGAACAAGATAGAAAAGATTGGAAGATTTTTGAAATTCCAATTATCACAATAGCAAAAGAAGAGGTTGGTAATGTTATTACTCAATCTGTTGTAGCATTAGCAATCGCAAATACTATGATGAAAGCTATTGATAAAAAAACTTTAGTAGATACTATGCTTTCTAAAGTACCAGCTAAAGTTCATGATGTAAATATAGTCGCTTATGATCTTGGTGAAAAATATGCAAATGAAGCTGTAGCTTAATTAAATTATTTTCGAAGCAGTCCAAGCGGCTGCTTTTTTTTATTAAAAAGTTTAATATTAAATAATATTAAACTTTGATGCTCTCCCAAAAATAATCCACATGTTTTTCAAATTGTGTAGATAGCATATCTGTAGATTTTGAATCAAAACGGAGTAGGGTAACTTGTAATCGAATATAAAATAAGGTAGAGATAAACTCATATGCCATTATCATTGGGTCTCCTGAGCGAACAAGTGAATTTTGCATCATTATAAAGAATCCCTCAGCCAATATTTTTACATTTTTATCATGAAATTCACTCATAAACTGCTCTCTAAGCTCTCTATTTTGTAAAAGCTCTATCATGAGCAACCTAAACATCTTCTCGCTATTCTTATCAAATGTAAGTAGTTTGTATTGTTGCGCGAATTTACTAATAAAAGCTTTACCTTTAAGCGCATTTTGTTTTATTTCCTCATCGTCAAATGAGAATGGAGTGGTAAATATATCTTTTGAAACTTCTAGAAATATATTTTCTTTATTTTTAAAATGATTATACAGAGCACTCTGTTTAATTCCTATCTCTGATGCAATTTTTCGCACACTTGTACCTTTGTATCCGTATTCAGAGAATAGGGCAGTTGCGGCTTTTAATATCTTTTGTTTAGTTGTATTTTTTTTATGATGTTGCGTATTCATAGGCTTTTCCATCTCTTTTTTTAATTATGAACAGTTGTTAATTAATAATATATTATATATGAACAGTTGTTAATTTAAACTTATAAGCAATGAACGGTTGTTCATGTAAAGCAGGTACTAAAAGAACGACTGTTCATTACATAAAAAGGGCTATAAAAGGAAAAATTATGTACTATTGCATAGGTGTAATAGATAGTTAATTGTATAGTTTTTTTGCAATAGGAAAGTCCGAGCTGCTATAAGAGAGTGTTCCATCTAACTGATGGCCAGCGTAAGCTGAGGGAAAGTGCAACAGAAATATTACAGCCACTTAATCGTGGTGATGGTGAAAAGGTGGTGTAAGAGACCACCAGCTTCTGTGGTAACACAGAGGGCTTGTAAACCCAACATGGCAGCAAGAAACAAATGGTTAGCCTCTTATATGGTATTTTAATACTATTGCTTTTGTTTCGCTAGAGATACTTTGTGAAAAGTATAGTAGATTAATGCTATCACTACAAAACTCGGCTTACATTACACCTGAATTATATTAATATTAAAAAATATCAACCAACAAACAGGGCATATTATGAAAAAAACAAGCACAGTTAGACTGCAGAAGAATCATGAGTTTTTTTAAAGAAAATTCACAAAAAGTTATATCACTTGGTGGCATAGTAGTTTCCGTACTAATAATATATTTTGCATTAACATATGAGATTAAAGTAGATACACAAAGTGAAACATCAAAACACACTGATAAAGAAATAGAGTCATCTACTCTCGAGAAATAATTTTCAAGAGAATATACATTATGTTAACCAACGAACAGGAGTATGTCACAATTATGACTAAAAAAGAAGAACTAATATTAGATATACAAAATTTATTAAATAATTATGACAATGTGCATTCTACAAGTATTAACCCAGATTTACTAAAATTTATGGATGAAAGTACTCTCATCTCTATTATAGATACTTTATTGACACAAAAAGAAAACAACAAAGAGTCAGATTTAGCATGGCTTGAATCATTTAAGAAAGTAAAATAGCTAAATTTACTTATTGTTTAAAATAGTTTTTATGTTATTAACCAAATTTTACTATAATGGCACATAGATATTAATTAGGAATATAACATGAGCAATATAGACTTAGTACAATTAACACAACAAACAAAAAAATTGACTGCAATGGTAGTTGAAGATGAAAAAGTGACCAATGAGTTACTAAGTATAACTTTTAAAACTTTCTTTTCAGATGTAACTTCGTGTTTTAGCGGTGAAGAGGCACTTTCCGCATACAGTGAAAATCAACCAGATATAGTTTTTGTTGATATAGTTATGCCGGGTATGGATGGTATTGAGTTAGCAAGAAAAATTCGTGCAATTAATTCTTCTCAAATAATTATTGTGATTTCTGCTACCAATGATATTGAAAAAATATCTGAATCTATAGAAGTGGGTGTGAATAGTTTTATTCAAAAACCAGTTGATACAAAAAAAATTATTGAGCTCTTAAGCGGAATAACATCATTAGTAAGTAAAAAACAAAAAGTTGAAACTAAAACATTTTCAATCTCTCTACCTTTGAATATTTATGACCTCGTAGATGATAATGCAAAAGAGGAAAGCATCTCTAAGAATGCTGTAATCATTAGAGCACTCCGTAGTTTTTATGATAATCATTAATTCAATGAGCTAATTTTATAGTGTTTTAAGCAAAATATTTGTAGAATCACGGCTCACATTAAGTGGCCCCGTCGTCTAGCGGTTAGGATCCATGGTTTTCATCCATGTTACAGGAGTTCAATTCTCCTCGGGGTCACCAATTACAACAAAGAACTTTATTAGCTAAAACTTGTTAAAATCCAAAAAAAATACTTAGGAATTTTAATGTTAAGATTTGCACCTAGTCCAACTGGTGATATGCACATTGGTAATTTGCGCGTAGCCCTATTTAATTATATTGTTTCAAAACAAAAAGATGAAGATTTAATTATAAGAATTGAAGATACAGATAAACAAAGAAATATTGAGAGTAAAGATAAAGAGATACTCGATATATTAGAACTGTTTGGCATTGAGTACTCACAAGTCATTTATCAAAGTGAAAATGTTAGATTTCACTCTGCAATGGCTCTACAGTTAATACATGACAAAAAAGCCTTTAGTTGTTTTTGTTCTACAGAGTGGCTTGAATCAAAAAGAGAAGAAGCAAAGATCAATAAAAAACCATATAGATATGATGACGCTTGTGCTAATCTTCCTGATGAGCTTGTTATTGATAACTTAAATCCTTTTACAATTCGCATCAATAGACCTACAAAAAATATTATTATAAAAGACCATATTAAAGGTGATGTATCTTTTAAGCCTGAGGATGTAGATAGTTTTATCATTATGAGACAAGATAAAACTCCAACATATAACTTTGCTTGTGCAGTTGATGATATGCTTAGCGATATATCTTTAGTGATTCGTGGTGAAGATCATATGAGTAATACTCCAAAACAAGACCATATTAGAACTTCTCTTAATTATGATAAAAAAATACAGTATGCTCATCTACCTATTATTTTAAACGATGATGGTAAAAAAATGAGCAAAAGAGATAACGCTTCAAGTGTTAAGTGGCTGTTAGAAGATGGATTTTTGCCAGAGGCTATTTCAAATTATTTAATATTAATGGGAAATAAGCCCCCAAAAGAGATATTTAGTGTAAAAGAAGCTATTGAGTGGTTAAGTCTCGATAATATATCAAAGTCCCCTGCTCGCTTTGATATAAATATGCTAAGACATATAAATAATGAGCATCTAAAGCTACTTGATGCTAAAGAACTCTCAAGATATGTTGGATTTGCGGATGCAGAAATTGGTGAACTTGCAAAAATTTATCTTGAAGAAGCAAGCACAACAAAAGAGCTTAAATCAAAAATAGAGCCTATCTTTGCACAAAAGGTTATTCCTGATGAATTTGCAGAGCAATCAGCTCAAATAAGTCAAATTATTAAAGATGCGCCCTACTTTGAGCAATACAGTGATTTTAAAAGTTATATAATGAAAGAATCAGGACTTAAAGGTAAAAACTTTTTTAAACCTCTTCGTATCATCTTAACTGGTGGCGAGCATGGTCCAGATATTGCTATTATCTATAAATATATTAAAAATTATATTGGAGAAATTATAAAATGAGTGAATTAGGAAATACGATAATTGCCTTAGGCGATATCTTTACTAGTCTCATAGGAGTTTATATTTGGGTTGTAATTATTACTGTATTGTTAAGTTTTGTTAATCCTGACCCACGCAATCCAATAGTGCAATTTTTATATAAAGCAACAAATCCGGCTTACTCTTTTGTAAAAAGATATATAAATACAAACCTTGGAGGTCTTGATCTGGCTCCATTAGCAATCATAATGGGACTACAGGTAGTAATGGTTTTATTGAACTATCTATTTTATACGCTTGCTAGCTTAATTTAAAGAAATATCTATGAAAAAATTCTTTTTTATATTTATAGCTTTTTTGGTATGCGTAGATGCAAGTATCACACTAAAGCAAATAAACTCCAAACCATCTTCAAGAGCAAAAAATTTCTTGATTTGGCAATATTTAAAACAAGATATTACTGACATTCAGGCAGATATAGCTTACTCGCAAGTTGATGGAGAGCATAATAAAATACTTTATAGATATGCAAAAAAAACGAAAAACGAAAAAATAAAATATGAAGTTTCATGTAAAAAAACAAAAGATTTAACAAAAATAACTGACACTAAATGTCTTGAATTAGCTTTTAGTGCTAAAAAAACTGAAAAATTATCAATAGAGCAAAGAACAAAGTTAATAAATAACTTAAAATCTAGTGATTTTATATCTATTTTAGAAATTCAAAACGATGTAAAAATTAATGAATTTTATAAAAAACATGATGCAAAAACTTTTTTAAAACTTTTTAACAAATCTAGCTTTAATTATAGATATAAAAATCTAAATCTTAATCTTAATAAAGAGTTTGTAAACTCTTTTACTAACACATATAATACCTCTAATTTTATAAAATTAGTAGTAAATAATGAAAATTTTAATAAGCTTCAAAAATCTTTATTAAATATAGATGCTAAACAACTTAGCTCGCAGTCAAATTTCTTTTTAGGTCTAAATCAACTAAATCATTTTAATACAAAAAAAGCAATTGAGCATTTTTATATAGCTAGAAAAAAAGCAACAACTGCAATACACAGAGATAAAAATAATTTTTGGCTGTATTTAAGTTCTTTAGAGGAAAAATACTTAAAAAAATTAGTTCATTCAAATGATATAAATATATACAGACTTTATGCAAGTGAGATATATAAAATTGATATAGATAACTATTTTAGCCATGTGAAAACCAACCCTAATAAAGAGATTAAAAATTTAAATGATCCATTTATATGGGCTGAAATATTATCACAAATAAAGCAAACACCAAAAAATCAACTAACAGACCTCTCACAACAATATCAACACCAAGAGATGATTCCTGTTCAAAATTTTATACTTCAAAAAGCATCAGGTTATGTTAAGCACGGGTTTATAATGCCTTACGATAGGTACATGAAAGAATTATCTATTGATGATAAGGCTTTGGTTTATGCTCTAATGCGTCAAGAGAGTCAATTGATTCCATCTGCAATATCTCGCTCATTTGCATTAGGACTTATGCAAATAATGCCATTTGTGACAGATGATATAAGTAAAAGAATAAAAAACCCTATAGATAGTTATAGTGAAATGTTTAATCCAAAAACCAATATTAGGTATGCAATTAAACATATAAGGTGGATGCAAAAATCACTATATCATCCACTATTTATTGCTTATGGTTACAATGGCGGAGTTGGTTTTTTTAAGAGATATCTTAAAAATGATAAGTTTGAAAATAAAAAATACGAACCATTTTTAAGTATGGAGATGATGTCAAATAGTGAGAGTAGAGAGTATGGTAAAAAAGTATTGTCAAATTATATAATATATAAAAAAATAATGGGGCAAGAGGTATCTATTGTTCATCTTTTTGATACATTATTGAAGCCAAAGTTAACTGATCGTTTCCGAAAGTTAAATTAATTACTTTGCCCGTTTCTTCAAATGATACTAAATAATATTTACTCCATTTATTTCTTTCATTGACAAGTTTGGAAAATTTATTATCATTACTAAGTTTTTCAATTTCTAGAGGGCTGTTTTTATTTAATTCAATCACATAATTTTCTTTATTTTGTGTATCTTTGAGATAGATAGATATATAAAAGTATTCATTTTTATTATACTTATCTGGGTATATTTCATTTAGGTATATAGATGAAAATGTACCAATAATTTTATTGTTTTTAACTAATTTTGTTTTTTTAAAATATTGCGCGCTCAATTGTTGTTCTAAATTCATATCAAAATTTGAAAATGCTTTTTTATGCGAACATCCGCTTAAAATTAATAATGCTAAAAATAAAACAATATATTTCATCCACATTCCTCTAAAATAGTTGAAGAAATTATATCTTATTAAACTACCTTTTTGTATAATCTATTAAATTTTTAAAAATAAAGATATTAAATTGAAAAAAAGATTAGCAGTAGCTTTTACAGGACCATCAAATAGCGGAAAAACTACCCTTATACTAAAGGTAGCTAGAAAACTAATACATGAATACTCAAAAAAAGTAGCAATTATAAAACATGACCCTAGTGATAAAGCAAGATTTGACAAGGCTGGTAAAGATAGCTATAAATTTAGCGATACAGGAGCAGAGGTTATTGTAACCTCCCCTACTAGAACAACCTACTTCTCTCAGCGCCATAATGAACTCGATGAGATGATTAGGTTATTTGATAAATTTGATATTCTTTTAGTTGAGGGGCTGAAAAATCTTCCACTACCAAGAATAAGTGTATTTAGAGATAGGCTTGATGTTGATTATTTTAGCTATATGAATGCATTGGCAACTGATGGCAGTATAAATTTAGATGATTACGATTTGCCACAGAACATAGATGTAATTGACCTTAATAATAGTGATGAAATTATATCTTGGATATTAAATAATGCCAAAGAAGTATAATAAAGAAAGGTTTAGATAGATGACAGATATATTTGATGCAATTCAAAGAAGTGCAAAAAGAATTAAAAAAGCTATAGATATTAAAGATATAGGTTATTCTAATCAAGCTAATAGTTCTGGAGAAACTCAGCTTCAGCTTGATATTCAATGTGATATGATTATAGAAGAGGAATTTTCACAAATTAGTTCTATTCATACTATTGCAAGTGAAGAAAAAGAAAAAGAGATGCTTTTTCATAAACAAGGTAAATATTATATCGCGTATGATCCATTAGATGGGTCATCATTGATAGATGTTAATCTTAGTGTTGGTACTATTTATGGTATATACGAAGGTGGTTTTGGGGCTGATAAAATGGTAGCATCTTGTTATGTGGTTCATGGTCCAAGAGTTGAGATGGTATTTGCTCACAATAAAGTAAAATTACATCTACTTCAAGGTGAAAACTGGGAGTTTATAAAAGAGATTCATTTAACACAAAAAGGTAAGATTATGGCTCCTGGTGGGACACAACAAAACTGGACTAAATATCATAAAGAGATGATAGATGGTTTTTTTGCAGATGGGTACAGATTAAGGTATTCGGGTGGTATGGTTCCAGACTTGCACCAACTACTTTTAAAAGGTGGCGGACTTTTTAGTTATCCCTCTACAAGCGATAAACCAGATGGAAAACTTCGTAAACTTTTTGAAATATTTCCATTTGCGTTTATTTACAAAATTGCTGGTGGCGGAGCAATAGATGGTAAAAATGATTTAATGGATATTGATTGCAAACATATTCACGATACTTCACCTTGTTTTTTTGGTTCAAACTATGAGATAGAGAAAGTAAAAGAAGTTTATGCAAGTAACTAGTGAGGTTGAACTAGATAAGTTTGAAATACATCTTGAGGGCATGATAAAAAAAATATCACTATGCCAAGAGGAAAAAAATTTAAAGAGTTGTAGTGATTGTGAGTCTTACTTTGGATGCAAGATAAGAGATGACTATGTAAAGTCAGTTTATAATAGTATGTCAAAAGGTGATACTGGCGGATTTGAGTTTTAATTATATGTACGCATAAGCAATAAAGTCACTTATGCTGCGTTAACACTAAGTTCTCTTCAGCAGAGAGCTCAAGCGACTAGTCGCTTTTATATTTAAAAAAGGAAAATAATTTTGAATAAATATATAACTACACCAATATACTATGTAAATGGCGAAGCACACATTGGGCATGCTTATACAACTTTTATAGCTGATACAGTAGCTAGATACGAAAGATTAAAAGGCAATAAAACTTATTTTTTAACGGGCACTGATGAGCACGGACAAAAAATAGAAGAATCAGCTAAAAAAAATTCTAAGCCTATTCAAGAATTTGCTGATGAGATAAGCGCAACGTTTAAAAATCTTTGGGATGAACTTAACATTAGTTACAGTAAATTTATTCGAACTACAGATGAAGACCATATGGTTGGTGTAAAAAAAGCATTTGAAGTTATGTATAATAAAGGTGATATATATAAAGATTTTTATGAGGGTCATTACTGTGTAAGTTGTGAAACATTTTTTCCTGAAACTCAACTGATAGATGGTGAATTTTGTCCAGATTGTGGACGCACAACCAATGTAGTTAAGGAGGAAAGTTATTTTTTTAGACTCTCAAACTACGAAGATAAACTTTTAAAATATTATGAAGACAATCCAGATTTTGTACTTCCTTGCTCAAGAATTAATGAGGTTAAAAATTTTGTTAAAAGTGGGCTTAGAGATCTGTCCGTAACAAGAACTTCATTTACTTGGGGTGTAAAATTACCAGACTTTATGGGTGATGATAAACATGTAATGTATGTATGGCTTGATGCTTTAATGAATTATATTACAGCACTTGGATATGGAAAAGATGAAGAAAATATGGAATTTTGGCCTGCTTCAACGCAGTTTGTTGGAAAAGATATACTTCGTTTTCATGCTATATATTGGCCAGCATTTCTAATGAGTCTTGATTTGCCTTTGCCTAAACATATTGGTGTCCATGGTTGGTGGACTAGAGATGGCGAAAAAATGAGCAAATCAAAAGGTAATGTAGTTGCGCCTAAAGATGTTGCTGATACTTATGGAGCTGAAAACTTAAGATATTTCATGCTTCGCGAAGTTCCTTTTGGTCAAGATGGAGACTTCTCTCAAAGAGCACTGATTGATAGAATAAACTCAGAACTTAGTAATGATTTAGGTAATTTACTAAATCGTATTATTGGTATGAGTGGGAAATATTCTGATTTTCTTATAGATAGCATAGATGTACAAAAGTATCATTCTAAAGAGATAGAATCTATGAATAAAATTATAGATTCATTAGATGGGTTTATGCAAAACTTACAAATACATCGTTATCTTGAGGAGTTATGGAAATTATTTTCCCTTGGAAATGGTGTTATACAAGAGTTTGAACCTTGGGTTAAGATGAAAGAAGATAAAAAAGATGAAGCACTCGCTACAGTTGCTTTAGTAGCAAATATATTAGCTAAAGCAGCCATAATGCTATCTCCTGCAATGCCTAAAACAACAGCTATAATTGCTGATACTCTTAATTTTGAAATAAATAATGAAAGCTATATAGAATTAATTTGCAATAAAAAACTATTAAAATTATTTAATATTAAAAAAACAGAACCTTTATTTCCTCGCATAGATGAGCCTTTGATGCCTGAAGCTCCTCTTCAAGAGCCAAATAAAGATGAATCAAATAAAGAGAAAAAGGAAGACGATGGGCTTATAGAGATTGGTCAATTTTTTGAAACTTCTTTAAAGGTTGGTACAATCATAGAGGCTGAGATAGTTCCAAAAAGTTCAAAGCTTTTAAAACTTCAAGTAGATTTAGGTGAAGACAAATTAAGACAAGTGGTTGCTGGAATTAGAAAATCATACTCCGTAGAGGATCTCATTGGCACTCAAGCGTGTGTAGTGGCTAACTTAAAACCTGCCAAATTAATGGGGATGTTATCAGAGGGAATGCTGCTTGCTGCTAAGGATGATGAGGGTTTATCACTTATTAGACCTGAGAGACCTAAAAAAGCTGGTACTCCTATTGGATGAGACTAGAAAATGTACTTGCCCTTACACATGCCTCACTAATTAATGAACCTTGTGTAAGTGATTTCAATAATATTGTTTTCGATGTAAAAAAAGTAAATCGTGGTGATTTGTTTATTGCAATAAACCATGACGAGATAAATCAAGCAGTACAAAACGGAGCCTATGGAATAGTATTTGATAAACCGACTCAAATTATTGATTCTGAAATAGCTTGGATAGAGACAAAAAATATTGAAGATGCTTTAAAAAGATTACTTAGATTTCGTTTGATAGAAAAAGAGGTAGTTGTTTATGAATGTGATGAAATTATCCTTAAGTTAGCTATGCAATGTTCTACGGATTCAAATTTTATAGTAGTTAATGGCGACATACAAAAGCTATATAAAAATTTATGGCATATAGGCAACAGAAGCACCCTGCTCTTTTGTTCAGATTTGATTGATGAAAATCTTTTTGTGAATATAAAATCAATTCCAAAAAATATTATCCAAAAAATAACAATAATGGAACAGACCTTATTTGAAACATCTTTTATATATGAAAATAAATTTTATGAAAGACAATTAATTTCTCCTTTTTTTATCCCTTATTTAGAAAAATTATTTCATCTGTATAGATCGTTGAAAATAAATTTTAAGCTTAAAAAATTCACCCCTATTGAAAATTTCGAAGCTGTATTTACAAATAAAAAATTTGAGATAAAAGAGTTTGGCTCTAGTGATTGTGTACTTATTTTTGAGCCAAATATTAAGCTTGTTAAGCAGGGAATGGATTATTTACAAAATCGTGCACCATGGGCAAATATTATATATATAATTCCACAGACTATGAAATCAAATCATCTTAACACCTTTATCTATGAGCAAAAAAATGAAATAATAGATATTTTAAAAAAAAATAAATTCAACTTTGCATTTATTGTTGGTGCCGATAAAAATATACTCCATATTGCTAAATCTAATCAAAAACAATTAATACTAGAATTTTAACAGCTATTTTATTTAAATTGCGATAACACTATAATAATAATTTTAATATTACACAGATTTAAGCTAACATTATTAAAATAAATATTATAGTACAATATTAAAAAAAAGGTGCTATTTATGGAAAAAGAAGTATTTTTAGATGACAAAGCTTTTTTAGTATCTGAGACAGATAAAAATGGAATAATTAGTTTTGCAAATGATGAGTTTTGCAAATATGCAGGATATACTATTGAAGAATTGATTAATGAACCACATAACATAGTTAGACATGCGGATATGCCTCGTGCAGCATTTAAAGACCTATGGGGTACCGTAAAAAAAGGCAATATCTGGAGAGGATTTGTAAAAAATAAAGTAAAAGATGGTGGATATTACTGGGTATATGCAACAGTATATCCTTTTACATCTTGTAATGGTTCAAGAGGATATATCTCTTGTAGAAAAAAAGCTTCAAAAAATGAAGTTGAAGAATATACAAAACTGTATAAACAAATGAAACTAAAGGAAAACTAAGATGAGTTTTTTAAAAAATATAACTATTAAAAATAAACTTTTGTTAAATATTACTGTCCCAATTATAGCAATATTGATTTTGTCTTTAATAGCGATACTTGAGCATAATACAAAAAGCAATGAATATAAAAATTTTGATAATATTGTAAAATTAAATGTCGCTATTTCAAAGCTTCTACATGAGACACAAAAAGAGAGAGGCTTAACAGCCCAATATGTAGGGACTAATGGAGAGAAAGCTTCTCAAAAGCTTCCACAACAACATCAAAATACAGATAAGCTAATCGAAAAACTTAATAAGCTTTTGCAAAACGGTGATACTAAAAAACTCTTAAGTGGGGATATTTCAATCTCTTTAGAAAAAGGTTTAGCAAAGATGGAGAATATAAAAAACACAAGATCTAATGTTTTGTCTTTAAATACATCTCTAAAAGATGCATTATCGTATTATACAAAAATGAATAGTTATTTTTTACATTTCATTGCTAAAACATCCCACTTAGCAGTAGATTCAGAACTTACTTATAACACTCTTGCATATTATAATTTTTTACAATCAAAAGAGAGAGCTGGTATAGAAAGGGCTATAGCTGCTACTACATTTGCCAATGATAAATTTGCTAAAGGTATGAAACAGAAATTAGAATCTCTTATTTCTGAGCAAAATTCATATATGGATAGTTTTGAAACATTAGCTAACAAAAATTTAGTTACATATAAAAACAACACTATTGAGCAAAGTGTTATTACTGAGATAAATCGCTTAAGAAAAGTTCTTTATGGTTCACAAAATGGAGAAAACTTTGGCGTAGATTCTTCATATTGGTTTGAAGTAGCTACTAAAAAAATAAATTTTTTAAAAAAAGTAGATGATTACATTAGCGCAGCGCTAATTGAGCAATCAAATTTAAAATATGAAAACGAACAAAAACTTTTAATTTTATATAGCATACTAATATTTGCAATTATTCTAATAACATCTTTGTTGTCTTTTTTCATTGCAAGAGATATTTCAACTTCAGTTTCAAAAATAGATAAAGGTGTAAAAAGATTTTTAGAATTTTTAAATCGTCAGCATAATATTATTGAAAAAATAGAACTTGATGGTAAAGATGAGATGGCAAGTGTTGCAAAAATGATAAATAAAGATATAGATAAAATTTCTCAAGAGATTGAGAATGATATGTTGTGTGTTGGAGAAGCTGTATTAACGCTTAATAAGCTAGAACAAGGTCATTATAACTGCAGAGTACAAGCCCAAGCAGCAAATCCACAAATCCAAACATTAGCAAATACAATCAACAAGATGCTAGATACACAGCTTAATATTATGAATGATATATTGGGTGTTCTTGATGAGTATGCAACTTATAACTATGTAGATACAATTAAGTTGGATGATAAAATTGGTGGTGAAACAAAAAAAATGGTACAAAACATCAATACATTAGGCTCAGCAATAACAAAGATGTTAAATGATTCATATAGTAGCTCAAATAAGCTTCTAGTAAAATCAGATTTTTTACAAACACAAATGAAATCATTAAGCTCTTCGACCATTGAACAATCAACCATTTTAGAACAAGCAGCACAAAATATGACACAAATAACAAGCTCTATAGAAGACACATCACATAGGACACAAGAGATTATTGAGCAGTCTAGTGATATTAAAGAAGTTGTAAATATTATAAACGACATAGCAGATCAAACAAACCTCTTGGCATTAAATGCTGCTATTGAAGCTGCAAGAGCAGGCGAGCATGGGCGTGGTTTTGCCGTTGTAGCAGATGAGGTAAGAAAACTTGCTGAGAGAACTCAAAAGTCATTAACTGAAATTAATACCAATATTAATATTTTAACGCAATCTATTTCGGAGATAGGGACAACTATTGACGAACAAAGTAAGCAAGTATCAGATGTTAATGATGTTATAATGAAGATTGATACAACAACTCAAGAGAATGCAGATACTGCCACAAAGGTAAATGATGTTGCTGATGAAGTAAAAAAGATGTCATCTTCTATACTCGTAAATGTAGAAAAAAATAAATTTAATAAATTATAGCGATAATGAACAGAAGAAACTTTTTAACTACAACTAGTATAATTGGAGCTTCTTTAGCTATATCAGGATGTAATGAAACAGATCGTCAAGCAATAGATTATACTAAGCATCCAAAAAAAGATTCTTTTGTTAAAAAAGATGTAAATGTAAACAAAAATAAAAAAGTTATAATAAACTTAGCTACAAGTTGGCCAGCACATTTTGCTATCATGGGTACTGGTGTAGATAAATTTGCCGCTAGAGTAAAAGATATAAGTGGTGGAAGCTTAAAGATTAAAATTTACCCAAAAAATGTATTAGTCCCCGCTTTGGCTGTTTTTGATGCAGCTTCTGCTGGTCAAATTGATGCTTTTCACTCAGGTCCATACTATTGGAAAGGTAAAAATTCAGCATTTTCCCTTTTTAGCGGAATCCCTTTTGGATTAACAGCTGAGGAGATAAACTCTTGGATGCTTTATGGCGGTGGTTTAGAGTTATGGCGTGAACAATATGCAAAATATAATCTATATCCATTTTTAGGTGGAAATACAAATATACAGATGGGCGGATGGTTTACAAACCCGATAAACTCCTTAGATGATATGAAAGGCCTTAAAATGAGGATACCTGGTCTTGGTGGAGAGGTGTTTTCAAAAATGGGCGTTAATCCGATTTTATTACCAGCTGGAGAGATATATACATCTCTAGAGCGCGGTGTAATTGATGCTACAGAGTGGGTTGGGCCTGCACTTGATATTAAAATGGGATTTTATAAAGTAGCGCCCTATTACTACTCTGGTTGGCATGAGCCTGGTTCAATACTAGAGCTTACTTTTAACATACAAAGCTGGAATAAACTAGCAAGTGAGCATCAAAGTATGATTGAAGTTGCATCTAGTGAGATGAACTCAAATATGACATATGAATTTCATGCAAAAAATATTTATGCACTTCAAGAACTGCAATCACTTAATGTTAAATTATCAAGATTTCCTCAAGATGTATTAGATGCTGGAAAAAAAGCTTTAATAGAAGTGGTAGATGAAGAAAGTTCAAAAAATGATAATTTTGCCAAAGTGTATAAATCGATAAAGAAACATCTTGACCTATCAAAACAGTGGGATGATGTTAGTTTAAAATATTTTTTAAACGAAAGATAACTACCATTTAGATACAATTTCAAAATTACTTTATTTGGAATTATTTTTGAAAATATATACTATTTTTTTTATACTGCTACACACCTCACTCTTGGCTTCTTTTGATGGAAGAATTATTGACACTATCACAAAAGAACCTATTTTTAAAGCGAAAATAAGTGATTCTAGTTCTACTGTATATTCTGATAAAAATGGTTTTTTCTCAATCAATAGCGAAGAAGACAACTACTCTATAAAGGCGTATGGATATAGACCTTTTAGTTTTTCTAAAAATCTAAGTTATCCAACCATGGAGATTGAACCAATAAAAATTAAAGCATTGTATTTAAATTTCTGGGGTGCGAGAATAACATCTAAAACTTTTAAAAGAATAATTGATATTTGCGATGAAACAGAGATTAACTCAGTAGTTATTGATATTAAAAGCGTTTATGGACATACTGTTTATAAAACATCTTTTGAAAAAGCAAACTCTTATGGTGCATGGTATCAACGAACAATTAAAGACATAGAAGAATTTATGAATATTTTAAAAGAAAAAAATATATATACAATAGCAAGAATAGCTACATTTAAAGATGATTTACAAGCCTTAAACAATCCTGAGTATGCGATAAGAGATTCAAATGGTTCAATTTGGAGAAATCATGATAATATAGCTTGGGTAGATCCATATAATAAAAAAAGTCATATATATGCTATGGAGATTGCTAAAGATGCTGCAAAAGTTGGTTTCGATGAAATAAATTTTGATTTTATTCGTTTTCCAGCAAGAAGAGGTTTGGTTTACTCAAAAGAAGATACGCAAGAAAATAGAGTTCAAGCTATTAGTGATTTTTTGGAATTTTCTCAAAATGAATTAAGGCAGTATGGAGTATTTACATCTGTTAATACTTATGGGAATATTTGTTGGACTAAAGATGATACAGGTATTGGTCAAACCGTAGTTGATTTGGCTAAACATGCAGATTATCTTTCTCCAATGTTATATCCATCTGGTTTTGCTTCTGGTTTTTTTGGTCTTGAAAATCCATCTGAGCATCCTCATGTTGTTATTTATAGTAGTATAAATCAAATTATAGATATTATTGAACCAAAAAGAATTCGCCCTTGGTTGCAACATTTTAAAGACTATACAAGTAGTGCAGTGTTTTATAGACAAAAAGAGATAAAAGAGCAAATTAGAGCAACCGATGAGCATAACACCAGCGGATGGATGATGTGGTCACCATCAAGTAGATATATATCAAATTATTTTCAAAAAAATATTAAAGCAGATAAAAATTTGACTCTATTTCCTTAGCGTTAGGAAAATATTCATCTACTAAATTATGAAATTTTTTAGAATGATTCATATGTATTAGATGTGCTAATTCATGGACTATCACATAGTCAATTTGCTCTATTGGTGCATTGTATAGATATATATTTAAAGTAATTATTTTTTTTGAATCACAACTCCCCCATCTTCGCTTCATTCTTCTAAATTTTAATTCTAAAAATGATAAATTCATTTTTTTTGAATATATTTCTACTCTTTTTCTCAAATAATCTTTGGCTTTATCTTCATCTGAAATTTCTTTATTAACTATAGTTTTATTATTTAAATAAATAATTTTTTTTCTTATCCAGTGTTGTTTTTTTTCTAGTAGTTCATAGATGAAGACATCTGACACTTTAGGTGTTTTAAGAATCACTTCATCTTTAGTAACACTTATGTAGCTATTTTTTAACTTTGGTTTGCATATATGAGTTATATTTAATTCATTATACTTTATATTATTTGTATAGTATTTGATCACTTATTCCTGCTAATTTAAAGCCATTAAGTCTAAGCCTACAGCTATCACAAACTCCACATGCCTCTTCATCATTTTTATAGCAACTCCAAGTTAGATGAAGTGGAACTTTTAATTCTATAGCTTTTTGTACTATTTGTGATTTTTGCAATTTAACAAGTGGCATATGAATTTCAATTTTTGTTTCATCTTTTGTTCCTAAGTTGATGCTCTTTTGCATACTTTTTATATATTCATTCGTACAATCTGGATAACCACTACTATCTTCTTCAACTACACCAATACTAATAATACTAGCACCCTCTTTTTCAGCGATAGCAGCTGCCATACTTAAAAATATACCATTTCTAAAAGGTACATAAGTTACTGGTACACCCTCTTGTACTCCAGATATTGGAATATCTATCTGTTTGTCTGTTAATGCTGAAGCTCCTAATTTTTCAAAAAAATCTAAGTCAAGTATGTAACGCTCTTTTACGTGTAGTTCATCACATATGCTATTGAAACATTTTAATTCTTTGTTTTGTGTCCTTTGATTGTAGTTAAAATGAACACCAATTATTTCATAACTACTATTTTTCATCATATAGGCACTAAGCGTTGAATCCATACCACCACTCATAATGCAAACTGCTTTTTTATTTTTTGAATTCATAAAAAGATTTTAGCATAAAATTTTAATAAAGATTAAAAGAAACAATCAATATAATGTATCATATTAATTGAAAAGGCTTTATTATGGATGTATCATCTTCAATAAATGTTCCAGCACAAATAGAAAAAGATCCAATGAAAAAAGCGTTAGAGGTACAAGGAGAGCAGGTTCTTAAGGTGCTTGAAGGTCTTCAAGAAGAATCTCAAAAAATTGCAACACACAAAACAGGTATTGGAAATAACCTAAACGTTTCTGCTTAATATCTACAATTTATAGATATTTTTGTATCTATTTATGCTAATTAACATCTTCCTTAGATATAATTCCAATTATGATTGAACTTGACAATAGAACTTCACTAATAATTAATAATTCTTTTTTAAATTCTATAGCTATTTTATTTAGCAATAAAGAGATAGAATTAATAATTGTTGATAAAGATGAGATGCAAGAGATAAATAAACAATTTAGAGATATAGACAACTCTACAGATGTTCTTAGTTTTGCTTTTGAAGATATGCCAAACGCTCCATTGGGTAGCATTATTATATCATCTTGGCATGTGCAAACAAAAGCCAAAGAGCTCGGTCACACCAGTGATGATGAGATAGCCTTACTTTTTATTCATGGACTGTTGCATCTGCTTGGATATGATCACGAGATTGACAATACTAAAATGAGAGAAAAAGAAAAAGAATTAATTAAAAAATTTAAATTACCAAATAGTTTAATAATTAGAACACAAGGAAAATAGTGGATTTTATAATATTTTTAACAGCTATGTCTGCATTAATTTATGGTGCAGATTTTATAATCAAAGAATCTGAGCGTATAGCTCTTCATTTTAAAATTTCTCATTTTGTAATTGGGGCTACATTAGTAGCTTTTGGTACATCTTTACCAGAGATGGCAGCATCTATGATGGCTTCATCAGCTGGGAAAAGTGATATGGCAGTTGCAAATGTCATAGGTAGTGTTATATTTAATATAGCATTAGTGCTAGGTATTGTATTTTTTATTACCAAAAAAATGAATCCAACTAGAAATCTTTTTGCAAAAGATAGTGCTTGGGTTATTGTACCTGTTATTATATTTTTTATAATGGCACAAGATGGGGTTATAAGCAGAGTAGATGGTGCATTGTACCTTCTTTTAATGGTTTCATATATTTTCTTTTTATTTACTGATTCAAAGGAAGATTTAGAGGCCGAAATTGATGATTCGCTCGCTAAAGAAAAATTTAATTGGTCAAAATCTGTTATATTGCTTGGTATTGGATTTGTTTTAACAATTGGTGGAGCTAGCTTTGTTATAGATAGCGGTACAAATATAGCAAGAATTTTTGGTGTAAGTGAGTGGTTAATAGGGATATTTTTAATCTCCCTTGGTACTTCTCTTCCTGAGCTTGTTGTATCACTTGTAGCTGTTAAAAAAGGGCATGCAGAGATGAGTATAGGAAATATAATTGGCTCAAATGTTGCTAATTTTTCTATGGTTCTAGGAGCTGCCTCTCTTATTAATCCGTTAACTGTTGATTTAGTAGCTACAAAATTTGATATGCTTATTATGGTTGGTGTTTCGGTTACTTTATTATTTATATTGGCAAATAAGTTATATAACAAAGCTGGCGCGATATTTTTACTTATGATTTTAGCACTATTTGTTCAAAATGCTATTGTTTAATATATTCTAACTCCAAAAGCTTGTTGTAGATTTTTGAAACAATTTCTCCAGCAGCAGCCCCTCCATGCCCACCATGTTCTACTACGACAGAAACAATATACTGTGGATTTTTATATGGACCATATGATGTAAACCAAGCGTGTGAACGCCTATAATACTCCATGTCACGCTCTAAAATTCTATTTTCAATGTCTTGCATGATTCCAACAACTTGAGCTGTTCCTGTTTTGCCAGCAATTTTAACTTTTGAGCTTAGATGATTTATTGCTGTCCCTTTTGGATGATTACATACTTCATACATAGATTTTCTAATAAGTGAGATTCTTTTTAATTCATCTTTGTTTAATACATCAATAATTTTTGGCTTTACCACTTTGTCACCAATTTTTTTTGCAATAAATGGTGTTGGAAGCTTTGATGTTGCCATTAAAGCAGTAAATTGTGCTATTTGAATTGGCGTAACTAAAAAGTCACCCTGCCCTATGGATGTATTTACAGTTTCTCCAATGTACCAAGAACGATTATATTTTTTTCTTTTCCACTCACGCGAAGGTACTGTTCCAATAAACTCATTTGGTAAATCTATCCCTGTTTTTTTACCAAGCCCATATCGGATAAATCCATCACTCATTTTTTTTATTCCAACTTTTAAACTTCCTTTGTAAAAATAATCATCACAACTCTCACGGATAGCTTTTTTGATTCCAGTTTCAGAATGGCCTTGTTTTTTCCAACATCTAAAAACTCTTTTTCCAAGTGGCATTGAAGATTTACAATCAACATTCCAATAAGGGCTAATTCCATTTGTTAAATAGATTAAACCAAGACCAGTTTTAATGGTAGATGCTGGTGGATATAGACCATGGGTAGTTTTATTTGTAAACGGCTTATCTATGCTATTTGATAAAAGAGCCCATTCTTTATGAGATATTCCAGATACAAAAGTATTTAAATCATATTCAGGAAAGCTACTAGAAGATAATATTGCTCCATCAACTCTCATCACAATAACTGAACCTGCTTTTTGTGTAAATAATGAAGATATATATTTTTGTAGCTCAATATCAATATTTAAAATCAACCTTCTATCTTCTTTGGCTTTGGAGTATGATAATTCTTTTATCACTTGATTATTAGCATTTACTTTAACTTTTTTACTACCAGCTTCACCTTGAAGATAACTATTATAATATTTCTCAATTCCAACTTTACCAGCATAACCAATTAGTTTTAATAAAGCATTATCGTCAATATCTTTAGCATTAGCGCGAGACACATACCCTATAGAGTGTGCCGCAATTTCACTATATGGATAATGTCTTTTTGGAGATGGAACAATTTTTATATTTTCGCGAAGACTTAGCTTAGTGTAAACAGGCATCATTTTGTCATATGAAATAAAATCAACTATATCGATAAAATCATGGTTATAGTATGAATCATATTTTTTATATGCTTTAATAAGTTTTTTAGGATCAAGTTCTGGAATCAAAGATATGATTTTTTTAATCTCTGTATCAAAAATTTCTTTATTTTTCTTTTGAGTTAGGTGTGGTTTTAGTTGTATTTTAAATCCAAGTTTATTTATGGCAATTGGTCTATTTTTATTATCTAATATCTCACCGCGTACAGGAGCAATTTTTTCTATTTTTATTGTGTTGTTTTGAGATAGTTTTTCATAATATGTATTTGACTCTATAGCTAAAGAAAAAACCCTAACTATCAAAGCTAGCCATATCGATATAAACATAAATAGAATAAATTTTATTTTCACAAAGCACTCACAATCAAGAATTCAATTATTATATAGTAAATTATATAGTAACTAATCCCAACTAAAGGGACTAAAAATATACTGGACATAAGTAGATTAAAAAAATAAAAGCCAATATATGCAAATAAAACTATAGATATTCTTATGCATGGTTTACAGTTAAAATTTTGCTCTATTTTTGGCAATACAAACTTATATACCAATCCAAAATATATAATGGTGCTAAAAAGTAAATATCCTTTTTCACTTTCAAAAACTAGTAAACAAAACATAACCAAAAAAACAGCTATAAAGTCATCATTTTTAAGAAATTTAATAAAAAATAAAAATAAAACACCAAGAAGTGGCGGTAAAAAAAGGTATATACTACTTAAACTCTCATATATTACAAATAATGCAACATATACTAAAGGAGTTAAATGTTTTTTATTAGAGATACTTCGTTGCATATTGGAAAGTGTTTACATTTAATACAATCGGCCCATATTTTATGTTCAGGGAGTGACTCTTTTGGAATTTCTGTAAAATCTAATCTCTCAAAAAAAGATTGTTTATAGGTAAGACTCAATACTTTTTGTAGTCCAAGTTCTTTACCTTCATCTAAAAGTTTTAAAACTAAATTTTCACCAATGCTCTTACCTCTAGAACTTTGTTTTACCACAAGTGATCTAATTTCACCTAATGATGGTGAATGTATATGAAGCGCACAAAAAGCGATAAGTTCATTGTCTTTAAAACACAATGTATATGATCTAATATTTGTAGCTATCTCGTCATCACTTCTTTCTAAAATAATACCAGATTCAACCTCCGGTGCTACTAGTTTTTGCATGCTTGTAATATTACCGAGCTTTGCTTTTTGATATTTAATCATTAGTTGAATAACCCTCTAGCAAATCAAATAATATTTTATTGACTTTTGCTAAACCTTTCTTTTTAGAACTTGAAACCATTATTGCATGTGGAAACTCTTTTCTTAGTTTGTTTTGTTCTTTTTGATTTAGTTTATCTACTTTTGTAAAGAGTTGAAGTATGTATTGAGAATCATTAGAATTTTCAACTAAAAAATCACTTACTGATTTGTCTATATCAAGGTTTGGATGCCTACAATCAACAAGGTGGATAAAGACTTTTATATTTTTACGAGATGCAATATAGTCAGTTAAATTTTTTTCCCAATCGCTTTTAATGCTTTTTGAAACCTTCGCATAACCAAAACCTGGCAAGTCAACAAATTTAGCAAATTTTTTCTGAGAGTTATCTCTATCCATAAAAGTTACATCAAAATAATTAATTAATCTTGTTTTTCCTGGAGAAGATGATACTTTAGCCAATCCTTTGTGGTTAGTTAACGCATTTAAAAGTGAGCTTTTGCCTACATTAGATCTAGCCATAAACACTACTTCATCTTGGATTAAAGATTCTGGTGCTCCTTTTATATTTGGAGCTGAAATTACAAATTTTGAATCTACTATTTCAATCATTTTTTTCCTCTTTTAAATCAAATATCATTATAACTGGCTTATTAGTTTTGCCTTTTGCCTTAGCTTTACCCTCTATTGTTTTTATAATAACTTCATCTCCAATAATTTCATTTTTTTCACCAATTTGAATTATATGGACATCAGTATAGAAATAATATTCTTTTGTAAGTGGTTTATAGATGGCTTTTTGTGATATTCCTCTATATTTTTCCCCAGTTTGTGTCTCTATTATAAACGATACATTACCCTTCGCTATAAATTTTGTTGGTTTATTATTCACATCTGTATAAATGGTAACTTTAGATGCATTAAGCTCATCACTACCTTTAACTATACTTACATCACCTATAAATGTCGATATTCCCTTGCTTTGATCTGATTCAAATGATTTTGCTTTAACTCGTAGTTCATTTGCATATATAGATGTTGTTATTAAAATTATTAAAATTATTTTCATTAGTTTTTCTCTTGCGCGTTATAGACAGCATAGACATTTTCTGATTTAATTGTGTTGTTTTTATTATCATATATAATTTTACTACCACTAACTTTATTTAATCCCATATGCGATACATATCCAACTTCGCTTATCGCTATATCTGTGGTTTTATTATATATAACTTCTTGTGAAAAAAAACTTAAGCCATCCTCTCTGCTAAATCTTACATCTCCATTTAGATAAGTAGTATCACCTTTATATAATCCTTCTTTTGCTTTCATATTTACTATATATTTTTTGGAGTTATCACTATAATCGATATTTTTAATAACATATCTATCTTCATACTTAATAGCTTCATTACCTTTCATTAGTGTAATTAACCCTGTTTTATCTAATTCATATAATGTGAATGAAAATAAACTAAATTGAGGCACTTCATCAAGTTTTGCTTTTTTTAATTTCATTGGTTCAAATAAAAAATAAATCATCGATAAACCAATAACGACTAATGATAAAAAAAGGTTTATACTCAAAGCCAAACACCTAAAAAATCATCTTTTTGATCATTTTGTTCAACTAGTATATCTATCATTTCGCGAACAGCACCATCGCCACCATTGCGCGATAGCACAAAATTTACAATACCCTTAATATCATCAACACCATCATTTGGGGTGAAACTTTTTCCAACTAATTTAAGCATCGCATAATCATTCAAATCATCGCCTATAGCGCTAACTTCATAATTTTTTAAGCCAAGAGAATTGATTAGTTTTTTTAAAACTTCCCCTTTGTTTTTTATGCCTTGATAACAATGTTTTATTCCAAGTTCTTCTGCTCGTCTTTGAACCATTTTAGAATTTTTACCAGTTATTATAGCTACATCATTACCAATTTTTATCCAAGTAGTTATGCCAAGGCCATCTTTTACATTAAAAGCTTTAAGCTCAATACCGTCGGATGTATAGATAAGACTACCGTCACTTAAGCAACCATCTACATCCAAAACGATAAGCTTTATCATAGCACTTCTTTAGTGCTTGGTATTGCGATTTTGTCATTCTTTGTTGTAGCTCTACGAATAGCTACACCAATAGATTTAAAAGCTGCTTCTATGATATGATGCTTGTTTTTTCCGCGTTTTTGAACAATATGCACGCTAATACTTGCGTTTAAAACAAATGCTCTAAAAAATTCTTCAACAAGCTCAGTATCAAACTCTCCAACTTTACCGCTTAGATTTAAGTCATAAACTAAAAAAGGTCTATTGCTAAGGTCTATATCACATTCCACACATGCCTCATCCATCACTATAGCAGTGTTTGCAAAGCGTTCTATAGATTTTGCAGGATATAAAGACTCACAAAGCAATGAACCGATAACTATACCAACATCTTCAACGCTATGGTGATCATCAATGTGTATATCTCCTATGCATTTTACATCTAAGTCAATCAATGAATGTTTTGAAAAACTCTCAAGCATATGATTTAAAAAACCAACACCAGTATCTATATTACTCTTCCCAGTTCCGTAAAGATTTAATGAAACACTAATATTTGTTTCTTTTGTTTTTCTTGTTTTTGTAGTCATTAATTATCCCTTACTATAAATGAATTTTGAAATATACTATCAGCTTTGTAGTCACGCGCTTCTTGCTCACTCTTAAAACCGCTAAGCCACACCTTAAATGAACGAGAACCATCTTTGTTATTGATATCTTTAATTATAGTCCTATAACCATCAAGTCCATTATGTAGTGTTTGTGTTTTCAAAGCTCCATTAAAGTTGGCAAATGAACCAATTTGAATTGCAAAATTAGCCGCTTGAGCCTCTTGCGGTATAGATTTTAATTGCTTTGTAGGAGAAATGGTTTTTTTACCTCTAACTTGAAAACCTAAAATTTCTATCTCAACAGGCACAACACCAACACCAACCATCTTTATTTTATGTGCAGCAGCGCTTGATAGGTCAATTATTCTAGTAGCTATAAATGGACCTCTGTCATTTATTCTAACCACTGTAATTAAACCATTAGATTTATTAGTAACTTTAACTATTGTATTCATTGGTAATGTTTTATGTGCAGCTGTCATATCATGCATATTATAAGTTTCACCATTTGATGTAAGCTTACCATGAAAATCTAGACCATACCAACTAGCTTTACCACTAAATTCATCGCCAACATGGACAACTGATGGATAGTATCTTATGCCACGAATTGTATATGCTCTCATTGTTGGATGAGAGTGTGATTTTCTATCCATATTTTTTGAATGAGAGTCTTTATCTGCTGAATAAGTTTTAGGTGGCTTATATTTGATGTATGCTTTTTTACCCCTAGTGCTACATCCACTAAAAGCGATAATAACAAAAATTAAAAATATTATAGATAATTTATTCATATATTTTTAACCTTTCTCCTGTTCTTATAAGTGAACTTGAAAGATGGTTTTGTTGCTTAATATTGTAAACACTAACCTTGTGAGCTTTAGATATAGACTCTAAAGTATCACCTTTTTTAACTAAATAATAAAATTTACTGCTAATTTTGTTTATTTTAGAATTAGCAGCTACTGGGATAATGATTTTTTGTTTTAGTTTAAGTTTTGAATTTTTCATATTATTAAAATCCATAATAACTTTATATGTAACACCGTATCTTTTGCCAATATATGAAAGATTATCTCCTTTTTTTACTATGTGTACTTTATATGAGTTTTTTATAGCATCTCTTGTATAGTGTTGTTTAAATTCACTTAGTTTAATGTAAGGAATATAGATTTCATAATTTTTTTTATATGGTGGGACAAAATCATATTTAAGATGTCTATTTAATTTCTTTAATGTTTTTAATGGCAAATTTATTATTTTTGATACTCTTCTAAGCGATTCTCCGCCTGATAACATAACGGTTGACATAGAGTAGGCACTTGCACGATTTAATATATGTCCATACTCACTATCTAATAAAAATTTATCATCATTACCTATAAGAGCTAAGGCTATAATTTTTCTAATATACATCCTGCTCTCTTTTGGTATATAGTTCTTTTTTGGGTCTAGTAAGACTAATAAGTCATCAGTTCCAGCTCTTCTTATACCCTTGCTTAATCTTCCACCACCACAATTATAAGCTATAGCAGCTAAGTACCATTTACCAAATCTATCGTGTAGATGAGAAAGAAATTTTGCAGCAGCTTTTGTTGATTTAATAGGGTCGCGTCTTTCATCTACATATTTATCTATTTTTAAACCGAAACTTACTGCTGTTCGAGGCATGAATTGCCATAAACCAGCTGCGCTTTTTTTTGAATATGCTTTATTTGAAAAATTTGATTCCGCCATTGCAAGATATAAAAACTCCGGCGGAATATTGTGTTGAGCTAATATTTTTTTAACAGTTGGAATATAGATATAAGCATCATCCATAGCATTAAAAAAGTGTTTACTTCTGTATATTGCACTATTGTGCGCCCTCATTTTATTTAAAGTTTTATCATATAAAAATGATGCATCAATATCAAACGAGTCAAGAAGCTTAATCTCTTTGTTGTGGTTAAAAGTATAATTTAGGTTTGCAAATAACGCAAAGGGTATTAGTAAAAATAATAAAAATTTCAATTGTCATAACTTTGTTTTAAAATAAAAGTTTGATTTTATCCTAATAATGATTAAAAAAAAGTTTTATAGCATTATTTGTAGTAATATCTTCAACTTCTAGTAAAGGAATTTTTAATAATTCACTCATTTTTTGAGCTATAAATTTTGTATAAATAGGCTCATTTCTCTTCCCTCTATGGGGCGCTGGAGTTAAATATGGTCCATCTGTTTCAATTAGCAATTTATCTCTAGGAATCTTAGGCAAGATATTTATTAATTTTTTTGCATTTTTAAAAGTTATAACACCACCAATACCAAAATAAAAACCGTTGTTAGCTAACGATAAAAGCTCTTCATCCGCATTGTAGCAATGTAGCACTCCACCAACCTCTCCAGCATTTTGCTCAAGCAATATCTTTTTAGCATCAGATGAAGCATCTCTAATGTGAATAATAAGTGGCTTTTTATATTTTTTTGCAATCTTTATTTGGGCTATAAATATCTCTTTTTGTCTAAATTTTTCAACTTCTTTTTCCTCATCACTACCTTCTAAGCGAAAATAATCCAATCCACACTCACCAACCGCTACACATTTTTTATTATCTAAATAAGAATCAAAATTTAAACTATCAAATCCATCTATATCGTAAGGATGTATGCCAACTGCAAAATATACATCTCCATTTTTTTTTGATATTTCAACTGCATAATCAAGCGTATCAGCATCAGCACCTGGAATTATAAATTTTTTTACACCATTGTTTCTTGCTCTATTTAAAACATCGTCTAAATCATCTTTATATTTTTCATTATCTAAGTGAATATGTGTATCTACTATCATTTGTTAGCCTCTAAAAGTTCTTTTGCAAACACTTTAGCTTCATTTGTGATGTTTTCTCCTGAAATAATCCTTGCAATTTCATCAATTCTATTTGACATATTAAGCTGTGACACCATTGATTCATCATTTTCTTTATATATCAAAAAATGTTGGTCTCCCATTGATGTTAGCTGTGGTTGATGTGATATAACAAAGATTTGAAAGTATTTTGAGAGTTTTTTAAGCACTTTTGCTACACTCATAGACTCTTCCCCACTTAAGTTTGCATCTATCTCATCAAGCATTAAAACACCGTTATTTGAATTCATAAGTTCTGACTTTAAAGCAAGTATAGCTAATCTTAATCTGTTGAATTCTCCAGTGCTTACTTTGGATAATTCAATATTATTGAGTTGTATGTTAATCTCATCTAAGCCAAATACAGTTTTTTCACTCTTTTTTATAACAACTTTTGCATCTCTTAAATATAGCTCTTTTAAGTATGAATTTAAATCAGTTTCAAAAAAATCTACCTCCAGATGTCTTAAATTTGATAACTCTTCAGCTAAAGAATTTTCTTCAATAAATAATTTATCTACTCTAGCTTGCAAATCATCTTTTGTTATTTCAATATTTTCGTATTTATGAAGTTCTATGATTTTTTTTTCTTTATACTCAATAGCTTCTTTAATACCACCATATCTTCGTTTTAATTCTCCTAGTTCTTCTAATCTATTTAAAACAATCTCTATATCAACTTCATCTAAAGCGCTAAATTTTTCCTGAGCATTATCAAATATTGCTCTTAACTCATTCATACTATCGTTAAAAAATGAGCTATCTACTTCAAGTGAATCAAGAACATTAAATACGCTGTTTTCGCTTTGAAATATAGTATTTGCATTTTCAAGAGAGTCTAAAATTTTTTCTTTCTTTGAGAGTTCTTTTTTTATTTTTAATAACTCTTCGTCTTCAAATTCTTTGGGATTAATATTTTGTATTTTTTGTATTTCAAATTTGGCAAATTCTTTTAAGTCTATTATTTTTTTTTCTTCATCTTCTATGTTGTTTAGTTCAGTTTTTAAAGCTTTATGTTCTAAAAAAATCTTTTTGTATTTTTCTTTTACATTAAAAATATTTTTATTGTTTTTAGCAATTCTATTATCAAGAATATCTAATAGATTTTCATTCTCAAAATCACTAAAATCTTTTAAGCTAAGATGTCTTAAGTTATTTGAAGAAAGTGATTGCATAACTTTTTTAGAGATACTTTGGTTGTTTATGAAATATCTTGATTTTTCTTTTTTTATATGTTTAAAAACATTTACATCATCATTTTGTATCCCTGTCTCATCTGTATCTATATCCCATGTTACTTGTGATTCACACAGCGCAGCATCACAAGAATTTCCCCCAAGCGAAGTGAGAATAGAATCCATAAGTATAGACTTACCGCTGCCACTAGGTCCAGTAAAAACAATTAACCCTGATGTAAGGTTTAGCTCCACTTCTTTAAAACTAAGATAATCTCTTAAGTAAAATCTTTCTATCATTTTGTTACTCGCTTATTTATATTAGATTTCTTTGAAGCTATTTTTATGTTTCGTCCCAGAGTTTGAGCCATAACATTGTGTCTTCTTTTTTCTTTAGTTCTTGGGTCTATTGAGATACCTTTCATAGGAAACAAGTATTGCCATTTAATGTCGTATTTTGACTTTGGGTATTTTTTATCTAGTGCATACGGTATATATACACCTCCATATCAATCTTTTAAATCTCGCTTATGCAGCAAAGTTGTTGTTTCAATTGTTTCTAAAAGTTTAGCTTTTAATTTTTTTGGCAATGGTATTGT
>JAKISX010000015.1 GCA_021648405.1 Sulfurimonas sp.
ATGACAAAAGACATAGTGAAACAGATTTATCAGTTCAACCAGATTTTGTAAAATTATCAGAAGCTTTTGGTGGAATAGGGTATAGAGTTAAAACAAAAGAAGAATTTGATGCTGCTCTTAAAGATGCTATTGATAAAAATATAGTTGCATTCATAGAGGTAATTGTTGAGAGAATGGAAAATGTTATGCCAATGGTTCCAGCAGGCGGAAGTCTATTTAATATGATGTTATTACAAAAGAAGGAGAAATAATGACTGAAAGTAATGAAAGAAGAGTTGTTTCAGTTATTGTTGTAAATGAAGCAAGTGTTTTATCTCGTATTACAGACTTGTTTTCTGGTCGTGGTTATAACATTACATCATTAACAGTAGCCCCAGTTCCAAATTCTAAATACTCAAGATTAACTATAGTTACATCAGGCTCTGTTCGTGTGATAGAACAAATTACAAAACAACTTCATAAGCTTATCCCAGTTTTGAGAGTTTATGAGCATACTGATTTAGTTGAAAAAGAGATGGCATTGATAAAGTTTCCAATTACTGAAAACATTTCAGATATAAATACGCTTTGTAAAACCTATAATGGAAAAATTGTAAATGTTGGTGAAAATGTAATAATTGCTATGGTTGCAGATGAACCAAAAAGAGTTGAAAACTTCTTAAAAATTATCCAAAGATATAATCCAAAAGAGATAGTTAGAAGTGGTGCTGTAGCATTGGAGAGATAATATGAAGCTAAAAGAGATAGCTAGAATTGTTGGAACTGAGTTCAGTGGAAATGATATAGATATAGTATCTATAAATACACTTCAAAATGCCTCAAGTAATGAAATCTCTTTTATTTCAAGTTCAAAATATATAAAAGATATAAAAAATACAACAGCTGGAGCTATTTTAGTTGATGAAAAAAATATAAAACTAGTCCCATCTAGTTGTATAGCTATAGTTGTCCAAAATCCTTATTGCGAAGTTGCAACACTTTCAAAATATTTCGCACCAAAAATAGAAGATGATTCATTGCCACATGCTAAGATAGGCGAGGGTAGCAAAATATCTGATAAAGCTGAAATAGCTAATGGTGCAACTATCGGTAAAAACTGCACAGTCCTAGCTGGTGTTTATATTGGTGCAAACTCTAAAATTGGCGATAATGTTATATTGTATCCAAATGTAGTAGTTTATAGAGATTGCACTGTTGGCAATAATTGCATAATTCATGCTAATACAACAATTGGTGGCGATGGTTTTGGCTTCGCTACAAATAAACTAGGCGAACATAAAAAAATATATCAAAATGGTAATGTAGTTATTGAAGATGATGTTGAAATTGGAAGCTCCACAACTATTGATAGAGCTGTATTTGGTACTACTTATATAAAAAAAGGTGTCCGAATAGATAATCTTGTGCAAGTTGGACATAATTGCGAAATTGGTGAGTATAGCGTAATGGTATCTCAATCAGGAATAGCAGGATCTACTAAACTTGGAAGAAATATTGTACTGGGTGGACAAGCTGCTATAGCTGGACACTTAGAGATAGCACCATTTTCTACATTTGCAGCTAGAAGTGGAATAACAAAAAGTATAAAAGAAAGTGGAAAAACTTTTGCAGGATTTCCACTTATGGAGCATCGAGTATGGTTAAGACTTCAAAGTAAAATAGCAAAGCTTCTTAAATAAATCTAGCTTTTTAACTCTTTTACAAAATCTTCAATTCTTTTTATACCAGTTCTAATACTTTTTATATCAGTTGCAAAACTAAATCTAAAATAGCCCTCACTTCCAAAAGCTACACCTGGAACTACAGCTACCTCTTTTTGAGCTAATAAATCTTTTGAAAAATTTAAAGAATCTTTGCTAACTTTGCTAATATTTACAAATAGATAAAAAGCTCCATCAGGTTTCAAAACACTTAATCCATCAACAGCATTAAAGAGTTTAACAGCTTCATCGCGTCTAGCTTTGAACTCTACACGCATCATCTCTATATCTGCGTCAGCTGCACCATTAAGTCCAGGTATAGCTGCTTTTTGAGTGATTGAATTAATGTTTGATGTGCTTTGGCTTTGAAGTTTTTTTGTAGCTTTAATTAGCTCAGTATTATGAGCTGCCATATAACCAAATCTCCAACCTGTCATAGCTACTGATTTTGAAAGTCCATTGATTGTTACAGTTCTTTTATACATATCATTACTAACCTCAGCAGCAGATGTAAATGTACCCTCATAGATAAGTTTCTCATACATCTCATCACTAGCTACAATGACATCAGTACCCTCAAGAACTTTTCCAATAGCAATTAGCTCTTCTTTTGAATAAACTGAACCAGTAGGGTTTGATGGTGTTGTTAAAACTAACATCTTAGTTTTTGGCGACAAAGCATCTTTTAATTGTTGGGGGGTGATTTTAAAAGCACTATAGTCGTGAGTTTGTATTTCAATAACACTCCCACCACAATATTTTACTAATTCAGGATATGTTACCCAGTATGGTGCAGGGATGATAACTTCATCGCCTTTATCAATAGTTGCAGAAAATAGATTAAATAAAGAGTGTTTAGCTCCATTATTTACAATAATTTGATTTGGAGTATATACTAAATCATTATCGCGTTTAAGTTTATTTGCAATAGCAATTTTAAGTTCAGGAATTCCATCAACAGCAGTATATTTAGTAAAATCTTCATTGATAGCTTTAATTGCTGCATCTTTGATAACTTGAGGAGTGCCAAAATCAGGTTCTCCTGCTGAAAAACTAAGAATGTCTTTGCCTTGAGCTTTTAATTCCCCCGCAAGTGTTGTTATAGCAATTGTGATTGATTCAGATAGTGAATTTATACGGTTAGTTAGCATTTAAAATCTCCAATAAAATATTGGCATTATTATACTAAAAAATAGTTATATATTTATTTAGTTTTTCATCGCTTTTATGAAAGATTCATAAATATGTTCTAGTTCTATATCTTGCTCTAAAATTTCTTTATTATCTTCACGCATAATATGTTCTAATACAGCTACCCTTTTTAATAAATATTCAAACATCTCTTTATTGATATCTGGGAGCATATTGTGCATTAGTGGGTCTTTACAGCGACCTTTTTCAATAACATGAGCTGGAATACCAATAGCTGTTGCATTATCTGGAACCTCTTTTACAACAACAGAGTTAGCACCAATTTTTGCAAATTCTCCAATTGTTATATTTCCTAAAATTTTTGCTCCAGCACCTAATACAGCACCTTTACGAACAGTTGGATGTCTTTTTCCATGTGTTAATGATACTCCACCAAGTGTAACACCTTGATAAATTAACACATCATCTTCAATAACAGTAGTTTCGCCTATAACCACACCAATACCGTGATCAATAAAAACCCTTTGTCCAATATTTGCTGCTGGGTGAATTTCGATGTTAGTAAGCCATTGAGAAAAACCAGCTAAAGCCCTAGCTGTTCTTTTTAGATTCTTAGTATAAATAAAATGAGAAATTCTGTACCATACAATAGCCCAAACACCACGATAATTAAATATAAAATCCACCCATGAATTTAATGCAGGATCATTTTTATATGCGTTTGAGAAGTCTTCTTTAATCTTCTTGTATAAATTCACATGCCAACCTTAGTTCGTAGTTCTTAAATAACTGTTTTGTTTTAAATATACATCTAGTTTAGCAAGTGTATCAGTTTTTTCTTTTTTTTTGATAAAATTACTAGTTAAAATATCTGCCTTAAGTTTATTTAGTATTTCATCTTTGTCGTAACCAATGTCATCTAATATATTTAATACACTTTTTGATTCAATTATATTTTTAATGTTATATCCATTTTCATCAATATCAATAGTATATTCATTTGGTCTTGAAAATAAGTTATGGTTCATTCCTAGCGTTTCTTGATATGCGCCAATATTAAAAAATCCTAAAAAATATTCATCTTTTTTTAAATCAATATCATGTAAATGAAGTGGTTTATTTGGATTAAATCCAATTTCACCATCACTATCACATGTAATATCGCAAATAGAAGCTGCTCTTAAAGCTTTTTTATTTAAATTATTTAGCGGCATTACTGGAAAATTTTGCTCCATCCCCCAATAATCAGGTAAACTTTGAAATATAGAAAGATTTATTAAATATCTTTCTTGAAGTTTAGCTTGAAGCTGTTCTAGCTCTTTAGAATTTTCAAATCCCCAAAAATACAATGTTTTTTTAATAATATTGTGAACTAATATTTCAGCATTTGATTTGTCTTGTAGGTCAATATAACCTAAATCAAACAAAGTAAATAGTGATTCTTGATGATCAAGAGCATCATGAAGATATTCAATAGAAGTTTTTTTATCTAATAATTTATTTAATTCTAATAATTCCTTAATTAGCGGTGGATTATTTTTTTTTAAATTTAAAAATTTTTCATGATACTCTTGAGAGAAAAGTTCTAAAACAGGAGCTATTAATACAGCATGTGATGCTGCAATAAATCGACCAGATTCTGTGTATATATTTGGATGTTTAACTCCCTTTGTGTCCATTATTTCTCCAAGTAAAAAAACAACAGAGCTTGAAAACTCTTCTATTGAATAGTTATGAGTAAATGCATGAGGATGTTGGTTGTATTCAACTGCTAATCCACCACCAATATTTATATTATCTAGATATGAAGCACCCATTTTTTTAAGTTCAGCATATATATTTCCAGCTTCTCTTAGCGCTTTTTTTAGTGGTGCAATATCGTTCATTTGTGAACCAATATGAAAATGAATCATACTTAATTTATCTAAAAAAGCGTTGTTTTTTAAAATGAAAATAGCTTCAATTATTTCTGTGGAAGTAAGACCAAATTTTGAATCCATTCCACCACTTTTTGCCCAAGAACCGCTACCTGCACTATGTAATCTAACTCTAATACCAATATTTGGAACTTTTAATTTAGTTTCATTTGCCACTTCAATTATAGTGTTTAATTCGTTTAGTCCCTCTATAATCAGAGTAAGATTATGACCGCTACTAGAAGCAATAAAACCAAGAGTTATCATCTCTTTATCTTTAAAACCATTTACTGTTATTTTTGAGTTTAAATTAGCTTTGCTCATAGCTAGAATTAATTCAGCTTTACTTCCAGCTTCTAATCCGTAAGAATATTCTTTGCCTTGGGTTACAATAGACTCAATAGCATGTGGGAATTGATTTACTTTTAATGGAAACACTGCACCAAATAAACCTTGATATTTATTTTCTTTAATTGCGTTATTGAAATTTGTATATAAACTTTTAATTTGTTTTTTTATAAGATGTGGAAACCTAAGTAGCAGTGGACCTTTTAACCCAGCTGATCTTATGTCTTTAGATATTTCAAGCAGTGATGGTTTGCTTTTAAAATTAAGTTTAACTTCGCCGTCTTCAATGATGAAATTATTATCAGACCAAATATTTATTCCGTAGTTATTCATCTACACATGAAGCCTATGATGAAAATATTTATCTACATCAAAATATACTTCACCATTTTGATTTTTAAAAGTAAGGTTTGATTTATTAAATTCTTTGAAGCTTTTTTTACCCATCACAGCAGAGACTACTTTCATCCCTTTAATAAGGTTAGTATGGTAGTTTCCAATCTCTCTACCCTCTTTTATAACCAGAAATGAAGCTCTTTTTTTAGGGTCTTGTGTAGCCATACCAACTGGACATGTATGTGAGCCAAATCCAGAACACATTCTAGCACGGATACAACCACCACTCATCATAAAACCTCTTGCGATACCCACAGCATCAGCCCCCATAGATAAAGTTATAATAGCATCGTCAGGTGTAAGTATTTTACCACTTGCTATTATTTTAACATCATCTCTAATCTCATATTTTCTAAGCAAAGTATCTAATATGTATAGTGCATTGTTGGTTGTAAGTCCGATTGATTCCATTAGTTCTAATGGAGCAGTAGCACTACCACCATCACCACTATCTACAGATATGAAATCTGGAATATTTCTACTAGAGAGTTTTCTAGCAGCCATCTCTCTTACTATATCTTCAACATCAGAAACATCAGACACAACAATCTTAAATCCAACAGGTTTTTTTGATATATTTTGCAGTCTTTGAACAAAATCAAGCAAATGAGTAGTTGTGTCAGCATATGGAAAGCGATTTGGAGAAAAAACATTTTCCCCCTTAGGCACACCTCTATAGTAAGCAATATCAGCTGTAACTTTTGCTGCTGCTAACTTACCACCAGTTTGTTTTGCACCTTGAGCTATTTTAATCTCTGTCATGCGACAAAATTTCATAACTTTTTCATATTTTAAATCATCAAATTTTCCATCTTCATCACGGACTCCAAAAAGACCTGAGCTCATTTGAAAAATCATATTTGGTATATCATCTGGAACATTTTTTGGAAAAGCTTCTAAAGGAGCTTTCCAGTTAACACGAAATAAAACATGTGTAGTTGTATCATAAATATATGTATTTTGTGTATCTTTATGTAAAAGTACAGTCCTATACCAGTTTAGTGCGACAGCTTTATTAAAAAAGAAACTACCTATTTTAAATACGCATTCTGCAAGAGAACTACTTTTTACAATTTCAAGGTAATCACAATCATCTAAATTTGGTTTATGTGTAAAAAGATGATTTGATGTAAGTGATCCCTCCCCTATATTTATAGTTAAATTTGTTTTATCTCCAGCTATTGAAAATGAACGAACAGCTTCAGGGCTTAATGCTCCATCACTCATTGCAGAGCGAATAATTGGGGTGTGAGAAACAAAAGGAATCTCTCTATTTTTACCAAAAACTACAGATGTATCATCATTAACTTCATCATCATTTAATACATTTGTAGAGTGTTTTAAAATAAATCTTGAACCAGAAAATGGTTGCGCTACTGAGAAGGATAAATAATTTGGCTTATCTTTAGCTGCGGTATATACCCAATCAACTTTATCTTTTGAGTCATAAAAAGTTTCTTCAGAGAAGTATTGACGCATAGGTTCCCTAAGAGCTTCAAAGAAATATCTAAAACGACCTATTACTGGATAATTTATTAAAAGGGCATGTTTTCTTTGAACAAATTTATCGTAAATAAAAAGCATAAATATACCTACAATACCAGCTAATATAAAAAACTCAATTAATTCTATAAATATCGACCATACAAATTGTAAATTTTCCACTAAAACTCCTCTTGTTTTATAGTTTTTTCTATTTTATTATCTAAATTTTTAATTATTATATTGCCACTTTGTATTTCATTAGTGCCAATTATGCAAAAATACTTAGCATTTACCTTATCGGCATTTTTTATATGATTCTTAAAGTTTTTGACTTTGTAATCAATTACTACTTTATCTGTTTTTCTTTTTTTATGGGCTAAACTCACGACTAAATCAATAGCTTCTTCATCCATGGCACCGATATAGTAACCATCTCTTGAAGTTTCAGGCATCACTATAAGCTCCATAAGCCTTTGTATCCCTATCGCAAAACCAATAGCAGGAGTAGGTCTGCCATCAAGATACTCTACTAACCTATCATAGCGTCCACCACCTGCTATTGCATTTTGTGAGCCAATATTATCACTTATAAATTCAAATGCAGTTTTTGAGTAGTAGTCTAGTCCACGAACTAGATTTGTATCTATTTCATATTTTATTTCATTATTATCAAGAATATTTTTTAATTTACTAAAATCATTTTCACATGAAGAACAAAGATTATTAATTAATTTAGGAGCAGTTGCATATAAAGTTTGACATTTATCATTTTTACAATCAAGCACACGGATAGGGTTTGTATCTAGTCTTTTTATACAATCATCACATATATCATCTTCACATTCTTTTACAAATTTTACTAGCTTATTACGGTAGGTAGGCATACAGTTATTATCACCAAGAGAGTTTAGCTGTAATTTATAACCAATACCAAGCTCTTTTAATATGTCACTAACCATCATAATCATGGTAGCATCTTCATAAACGCTATCTACGCCAAAACTTTCAACACCAAACTGGTGAAACTGTCTTAAACGACCTTTTTGGGGTCTCTCATAACGAAACATTGAGCCATGATAAAAAAATCTATGTATACCACCAGCTTTGTCTAATTTTTTTTGAACAAAAGCACGAACAACGCCAGCAGTTCCCTCGGGGCGTAAACAAACATCATTTTTACCTTTATCTATAAACTGATACATCTCTTTTCCAACAATATCGCTAGACTCACCAACTGAGCGCTTAAATAAAGCAGTTTCTTCTAAAAGAGGGATCTCAATAAAATGAAAACCATATCTTTGTGCTACATTTGTAGCAATATTTATGAAATAAGTAAATCTTTTGTAATCTTCATTTAAGATATCATTCATTCCACGCAATGATTTAATCATTTTTCACCTTTTGTATTAAATAGTTTATAATTTTAATGCAAGGATATCATTTTTATCTTTAGAATATAATTTATTTAAATTAAAAGATATATTTCAAAAAAATAATGATATAAATCAATAAGTATCTTGATAAAATATAGTAAAATAATTTTAAATTTTATGAGGAGCTATAAGTATGAACTATCAAAATGAAACACTTCCTTTGGGAGCAAAAAAAGTTAGTGCAACTCCAAACATGACTCAAGACACAGCGGTAAAAGGGATTTTGAAAAATCATCTTGCTCCTAAGGGCAAATATGCACTTGTGGTTATTGAAGAAGGCGCATTGCAATTTGTTTGGGAAGATGATAAAGATAACATAATAGATGGAGACAAAAATAATCCAATAGTGATAGAACCTGAAAGATTCCATCATGTTGTTGTGAGTGGTGAAGTTGTTTTTAGAGTTGAATTTTATGAGGTGCCAAAAGATGGTGATGTTGAGAATAAAAACGGTGATAGACCTGGTGAAGTTTTTTGTGAGTGCATGAGTTAAAGTATTTAGTTATTTATATTAATTAATATTTTTTGTGTAATAACTTCAATTTTTTGTGTAGCATCTATCTCTATAAGTTCGATATTAAGGAGCTTTGCAGCTTCTATTATAGCATTTTGTATTTTTAAAAGATACTCAGAACCACGAAGTTCAATTCCGTCTAGTTCTTTTTTAGAAAGTCTATATTCTAACTCTTCTTTTGTAAGCTTTAGTAAAAAAACTTTTTGAGGATAGTTGTTGTTTGTTGCAAAATTATTTAATTTTACTAAATCCTCTTTAGCTATTTCACCTTGAGTGAGTGCATATGCTACACCGCTTACGGCACTTCTATCAGAGATTATCATTTTGCCTACATTTGGTTCTATAATCTCTTTTATGTGTTCAGCACGATCAGCCAAAAACAGAAGAAATTCAGCTTTTTTACTATTGGTTTTTGCTGATAATACAATATTTCTTATTTTATGACCAACCTCTGTAGCCCCTGGTTCTTTAGTAATTATAGCATCTGGAAATTGTTTTGATAGTTGCGTTATTTGAGTACTTTTTCCAGCTGTATCAATTCCCTCTATTGCAATGTACATGATGTCATACTTCTTATGATTTTTTGAACCTTTTTTGGGAGAAGATGTTCTGTTTTGCCATTGAATTTTAAAAGATTTCTAACTATAGAAGAGCTGATAAAAGCGTGTTGAAGCTTAGGCATAAGATAAACAGTCTCTATTGAGTCATCAAGTGAGTTGTTAAGGTATCCAAGCTGTAGCTCATACTCAAAATCACTTACAGCACGCAAACCACGAATAATAATACTAGCATCATATGTTTTAGCAAGTTCAACAGTTAGGTTATCAAAGCCGACAACCTTTATATCTCCCAAATCTTTTACAGCTTCTTTAGTCATCTCTATGCGTTCTTCTAAAGTAAACATAGGCTTTTTTTCATGTGATATTGCAACAGCTACAATAACTTCATCAAATAGCCTTAAAGCTCTCTCTATAATGTCATGATGACCATTTGTAACAGGATCAAATGTTCCAGGATAAAGTGCTATTTTACGACTCGGCATTTAGTGCCTCCCTGCATTGAATTTTAACTATTATATTCATCTATTTCCATCTTTTATATAAATCATTTTCTATATCTAATAAATCAAACCATTTACCAATGATAAAATTTTCCATCTCATGGAGAGTTTGTTGCTCCGAGTAGTAAGCCATAACAGGGGGTGCGATAATTACACCCAATGTTGCTAATTTTTGCATATTTTCTAAGGCTATGGCCGAAAATGGCATCTCTCTTGGAGCAAGGATGAGTCTTTTTTGCTCTTTAATCATAACAGCTGCACATCTAGTAACTAAATTATCAGATATTCCACATGCAATTTTTGCTAAAGTATTCATACTGCATGGCGCAATTATCATAGCATCAACACCAAATGATCCAGAAGCTATACTCGCAGATATATCTTCATTTTGATGAGTTGTTAGGTTCATCTCTTTGTCTAGTACAATTTGAGAATTTTTCGTCATTATGAAGTGTTTGTCTATGTTTTGAGGCAATAATTTTAAAGTTTTTAATCCTAAATTAACACCACTAGCACCACTACTAGCTATAACTATCTTTCTTTTGCTCATCTAATCTCAACCCTTTGATATCCAACAACTTTTGCTTTTAGTTTTTTTTTATTATTGCCTTTTTTGATGCTAATTATATCATTTAACTTACCATTTTGAAGCGCTTTAGCTACAAATGATATATTTATTCCAGCGCTGTACATAAAAACACTTACCATTGAGCCTTTTCTTACTAAACTTAAGGGGACTATGTTTCTAATAGATACAATTTTATCAACTTTAATATGATTTTTTGCTTGATACTTAGATTTTTCTATTTTTTGTAATGGTTTTGCATGAAATTTATCTAGTTTTATTTTATATAATTTAACATTTAAAACAGAGAATTCATCTCCTTTTTTAATGTTTGTTTTTGCCTTAACAATTTTCAAATCAGCATCAATTACATAGTTAAAAAATATTTTTTTATTTTTTGTGTCTTTAATGCTTATAACACCATTTTTTGATAGGTATGATTTAGTCCTTATGTGGATACTAAAAGAGGAGGGTAGTTCTTCAAGATAACTACGAGGAGTAACCTTAATACTTTTAATATTTATATTCGCATACATCTCGAGATAATGTTTATTTAAAAAATTCTCTATTTTTGTAGTATCAATAGGACTAATTTTCTTAAAATGAATATATCTAGAGTTTATTTGAAAATCTTTATAGCCATTTTCTTTTAGTATTTTAGTTAGTTGCTTATTTTTTATTCTAATTGAGTTTTTTCTATCTGGAATTTGAAATAATATAATATTATTTTTAGTATTTGGAAATAAAATCTTAGAACCTATATTATTAGTATTGATAAAATAGGCTTCTTTTATTAAAGTATTTGCAAAAAGATTAAATGCCAAGAGTGACAATAAGATTATTTTTAATAGTATCAATGTAATAATTTCCTAAGTTGATTTTATTATTATATATATGTAGAACTATATTGAAATTTTATTCAAGAGTCAATGAGAGTGTAGCTAATATTTTATATGATAGCAATCTAGGACAAGACAAAAACAAAAAAATATTTTATAATAACACTACAAAAAAACAAAAGGAGGACCTTGAACAGACAAATTAAAAAAGTTTTATATTACATAGAAACACACTTGAAAGATGATTTAGATTTAGAAACTTTAGCAAAAGTTGCTGGCTATTCTAGGTATCACTTTTGCAGGATTTTTAAAGCAAGCGTTGGAGAGTCTGTAATCTCTTATTATACGAGATTAAGAGTTGAAATAGCATCTTTAAAAGTCATGAGTTACAATAAATCAATCATAGAAGTAGCACTTGAGGCTGGGTATGAAACACCAAATGGCTTTAATAAAGCATTTAAAAAGATATTTGGCATGACACCCACAACTTACAAAAGCAAACAAATGTATTTGCTTAAAAATTTTAAGGATAATATGATGCAAACACCAAAAATAGTACAAAGAGATGAAACATATATTGTATATGAAAGAGAAACAGGTGAGTATATGAAAAGCTCACAAATCGCATGGACAAGACTTAGTGAGCAATTAAATAATTTAAATATTACACTAAAAGATCAACAAGAGTGTGTAGATATGAAATTTGATTCTAACAATAGGGAACTTTTAGGTATATGTCACGATAATCCATCCACAACGGCTCCTAAAAATATTCGTTATGATGCTGCAATCTCTTGGAGTAAAAAAGAGATAGATTTTTTAAATGAACAAGGTTTTGAAACTAAAAATATTCCAGCTGGAAAATATGTTACAGTTTTATACAAAGGAAATAATGATGGTAATAAAAGCCTTGAGAGTTGGACAAAGATATACATATGGTGTGAACAAAATAACTATCAATTTAGAGATTTTCCTCCATTTGAAAAGTATTTAAATACATTAGAAGAAGTGAGCGAAGATGAACTTTTAACAGAGATTTATGTGCCTATTAAATAATATCTCATTTATCTTTAGTATAATATTAAATCATTAAAGCAAAAGGAATTGACATATGAAAAAATTACTATCCCTATGCTTAATACCATTTTTTTTATTTGCTGAAACTATCAATCTTAACAAAATTGAAGTTAATGCAATAGATGAAGGAGAGAGCGAGAGAGAGTTTATTATTGAAAAAGAAGGGTATATGAAATCTGCCCCTATGCAACACCAAATCACAATATCAAAAGCACTAGAAGTTGCTGGCAGTAATGGTGACCCGGTAAAAGTTCTTAAGACATTTGCTGGTGTAGTTAGCACTAACAATGATGACTCAAGTGAAATATATATACATGGTTCAAAGCCTAGGGAGACTAGATTTACTATCAACCATTTACCACTAGGATATTTTTTTCATCTAGGCGGATTTCACTCTGTTTTAGCTCCCGAAATGGTTCAACAAATAGATGCTTATTTGGGTGGCTTTGATGTAAGTTATGGGTCGATGGGAGCAGTTGTAGATATAACTCCAAAATATCCAAGTAGTGAAAATAAAGGTCGCATACATATTGGAATGTACGATGCTGATTTTGCGTTAAGTGGAGCTATCACAGAAAACACTTCTATATTTATTGGCGCAAGAAGAAGTTATTTTGACCTTATAGCAAGTCAAATAATAGATGAACTAGATAGTGATAAAAATGATAAAAGTAAAAAGATTACATTTACACTTTTCCCACAATTTTATGATGGACAGTTTATTTTAAAAACTGTAGTTGATGATCATGTATTGTCACTTGAAGCATTTATAGCAAAAGATGAGATGAAGCTAAATACAACTATGGATAAGGATAAGGATCCGGTAGCTAAAGGTAAATTAGAAAACAGTCTACAGAGTAATACGGTAGGCGCTAGATGGGTATACATGGGCGAAAATTTAAACTCAAACACTCTTCTTTATCGTCTAAATTTAAAACAAAAACTTAAAAGGTTTGATGCAAACTACTTCATAAATGTTGATATTGTTGAGTATGGACTCTATCATGAAAGCGTGTTTGATATAAAAGATCATAAGTTAATGTTAGGGTTTGAGGCTACTCACGACAAGGTACCTATTAAATCATATTTTTATACTTTAGGTGTTGCAGATGAAGATAATCCAATTACTGGTAGAGATACATTTAATCTAGATAAAACATTTACCAGTAAATCATACACTATTTTTGCTCAAGACATCTATTCTATAACACCATCATCATCTATCAGATATGGTCTTAGAGCATTTAAAATAGATTTTGGAGATTTTGGATACGGACTTGATCCAAGAGTAGCTTTTGTGTATCATGTCAATAACACTCTAACGTTATCTACAGCTATTGGCAAGTACTCACAGTTTCCTGAGTCTATAGCTGTGATAGATGGGTTTGGTAATCCAAAAATAAATTCAATAGAATTTTCAAACCACTATACATTTAGTGCCCAAAAAAAGCTTTCAAATAGCTCTTCATTGATAGTAGAACCATTTTTTAAAACATTTCAAAATTTAGCAATATCTGATAAGGTAAACAATTATGAAGCAGTTGGTGAAGGTGAAGCTTATGGGCTAGATATAACTTATAAAAAAAATATAGACAACCTAAATATCACATTTGCATATACTTATGTTAAAGCTAAACGAGAACTAAATACGGATGACGCAAGAGAGTATAGGTTTGAGGGTGACATACCACATACCTTGCAGCTAAATACATCATATCGCTTTGGCAACAACTATAGATTTTCTCTTCTTGCAAAGTATAGCAGTGGTGCACCATACACTCCTATAGTAGGTACTACAGATTATATATACGATGGAAATACATACAAAAAACCTATCTATGGTGAGTATTATAGTAAAAGATATAAAGATTATTATGATCTTGATATTCAATTTGGAAAAACATTTAAATATGGCAGAGGCAAGAGTTTAGAGTTATCATTAGAGCTTATGAACCTATCTGCTTTGATTCGTAAAAATGTATCTATGATCTTGTATGATGATGAGTATAAAAAAGATGGAGTAGTAGAGCAGATAGGATTTTTGCCAGCTATCCACGCAACTTATAGGTTTTAAGTTTGAGTAAGCTCTGGTTTTTTATACTACTTCTAAGTGTAACTATTGCACACTTGGGTGCTTTTATGAGTATAAAAACTAACTCTAAGGCAGCATTCATAAAACCAGATTTAAAGATAACAAAGATTACCCTTAGCTCTGTGGTGCTTAAAAAAGATCCACCTGCACCAAAGATAGTGCCAAAGCCCGCACCAAAGATAGTGCCAAAGCCTATACCAAAGCTTAAAAAATTAGCTCCACTACAAGAGCTTGTCTTAGAGCCAATACCAATAAAACAAGAAACGCAAGACCAAGAAACAAAACAAGTACCTCCAAAACCAACTCTAGCACCTAAAAGCGTAGTTGATACAAGCAGTGTGCTAGATAGATACACAAGCAGTGTAAGAGCACTTATATCACAAAATCTGCACTATCCATCAAGAGCAAAAAGGTATAGAATACAGGGAGTTGTAGATGTTAGCTTTACTATACTAAAAGATGGTACAATCACCGCAATTATTGTAGATAAAAAATCTAAAAATCTACTAAAAAAAGGCGCACTTAAAACTTTACGCTCTCTATCTTTTAAGCCAATACCGAGTGAATTAAAACAAGATACATTAGAGATATCAATACCGATAAAATTCAGCATTATAGGAGATTAAAATGCACGATTTAACAAAATACATAGAACAAGGTGGAGTTATTGTATATATACTTATAGCTTTAAATATTTTAGGTTTTACTATTATAATTTTTAAGTATATACAGATAAAGATTTTTAAATACTCATCCGCAAAAGTAGAAGAGAGCACATTGAGCCTTGCGGGCTCAGGTGATGATGCACTGATTCTACAGATGCTCAAAGATGATATAAAAGAGTGCATCATAAAACTAGAGAGTGGTTTGGGCATTATTAAAAGCATAGCATCAATCTCCCCACTTTTAGGTCTTTTGGGTACCGTTATTGGAGTGCTTTTGGCATTTGAGGCAATATCACAACAAGGTATGGATGACCCTACTATATTTGCAGGCAGTATCTCTATGGCGCTTATTACCACAATTGCTGGGCTTATAGTTGCTATCCCTCATTACATAGGATACAATGCACTTATATCGATGTTAGATAGGCTAGAAGCTTCTCTTAACAGCTCTGTAGGACTTAAGTTTGGTAAAAACAAATGAGAAGAAGAGAATCTATAACACCAGATTTAACACCTATCATAGATGTAGTTTTTTTGATACTGATATTTTTCCTTGTAAGCTCTACATTTAAAAAAGATGAACTCTCTCTTGATCTAATGCTACCATCATCTACACACTCTTCTAAACCAATAAATAAAGATCAATTAAGTTTAGAATTAACAACTACAAGTGTTGCTTTTAAAGGCATCAGTATGAGTTTTGAAAAATTAGACAATGCACTTTTGCAAGTTTTAGATAAAGAAAGCACATTAGATATTCGCATAGATAAAAAGGTAGAGTATGCTAGAGTTATGAAGCTTTTTGATTTACTAAAAAAACACGATCTTAACAACTTAGCATTAGTAAGCGAGGTCTCAAAGGAGTGAAAAAATAATTTTATCTTATTGCATCAATCTTTTAGTCTCTTGGATAGCTTTTGTGGCATTGATTTTACCGTAAGCTCTTTTTATATCAAAACCATTTTGATAATTAGCATCATTACCACCTATTTTGTCAGCTGTTGCTATTAATATCTCTCTAACTTGCTTAGGCGTAATATTTGGATTTACGCTATACATCAAAGCAATAACTCCAGCTACTACTGGCGTTGAAAAACTTGTTCCCGCCGCAAAAGTGTAATTATTTGATACTAATCCATAATTATTCGTAGAGCCTTGAGTTCCAGTATCATCCAACCCTAATATACCGATAGATTTTCCAATATTTCCACCTGGAGCCAATATGTCAATATGTTTTCCATAATTGGAATAATCTGTAACATCATTATTTTCACCACTAGCACCAACTCCAATTACCCACTCTATTTCAGATTCATCTGCTATATTATCATCTAAAGATAAACCATTATTTCCAGAAGCAAATACAACTGTAATGCCAGCTTCATATAATGACTTTAATTCGGCAATTATTGCCTCTGATACATTCTCTGTTCCCCAACTACAATTAATAACTTTAGCCCCATTATTCTTAGCAAATTCAAAAGCTTTAATTATTTTTGAATCTATAGCTAGTTCTTGCTTAATTATAATTAATTTTGCTTCAGGTGCGGTGCCAATAATACCAATGCCATTTATTGGTGCCACCATAAATCCTGCAACAGTATTTCCATGCGATGCAAAATTTATATCGTTAGATGTATTAGAGACATCAGCAATTCCATAATCTATGTTGCGTGTTAAAATAATATTAGCTTTTAAATCTTCATGGTTAACATCTGCACCATCATCAATGATAGCAATAATAACATCTTTACCTTTTGTAATTTTCCATGCATCGAGTATATTAATATCAGCATCCGCATCAATATCATCAATAATGTAAGAATTATTCAATGCAGCACTTACTTCTTGAGTAACTTCTTTGTTGAGGCTATTTTGTGAATCTATATGCCATAAATATTTATAATACTGTTCACTAGATATGTTTAACGAATTATCTATAGGAGTTTCAGTTGATGGGTTTTTAGGTATTGGAGTTTTAGTTGTCGGAGTTTTAGTTGTCGGAGTTTTATCATAATTATCACTATCACTACCACATCCACCTAATATTAAGAGTGAAGTTAAAACAATTGAAGCCATTATTAGCTTAGAATTCATCATTATCTTTTTCTTTTTTCTTGAATAAAATTAGGATGCGCGAACTCAACATCTCCACTTTCAAATAATTTTCTTGATATAGAAAAAATATTATCATAATCTTTAATTTTTATAATAAAAATTTTATCTGTAAGTTTAGAATAATTTATAAGATTAAATTTATTTAATAGTTTTGAGCAACTAACACCATCTTTACACTGGACAAGTATATCATCTGTAACTCCTATTTTATGTCCTTGTTTATTTTTAAAATAATCTACATATGAGCCATTAACACTTTTTGATATATGCATATTTTGAAGCTCTACTAATTTACCACCTTTGTAATAGCTTTCATTTGCATAAAGAGCTGATAATAATCCTATAAATATTAATCCTATCTGACTTTTCATTTTTTATTCCTAGTATGTTGATTTTATAAATTTATGATAGTTATTTAATGATACAATTTTAAATATTTAACAGAGCTTAAGAAAAAATTTAGACTTCCAGAAGAACCGTTTGACTTAAAGGGTTGCATAAAAAACTCCCTGCACTTGAGCTTTTTAAGAGACTTGTATATAACCATTTACTTTAAGTAGAAATTCAGATTTATGGTACCGCTACTCGGACTTAAACCGAGAAGCCCGTAAAGGCGGCAGATTTTGAATCCGTTCACCTATCCCTAAAATAGGGGGCTTTTTTCTCTTTGTGCAATAACTGCGCAGTAAGTAGGTTAACCTAAACTTAAAAATAGCTCTTGAATGCCATTGATTTATTGCGTGCAATTATACATGAAATATTATTTACTTGAGTTTGTTTTTTGAAGTTTTTGAGGGTGGTACCGCCGATCGGACTTGAACCGATACTTTATTGCTAAAATTGGATTTTGAATCCAACGTGTCTACCATTTCACCACGGCGGCATATTGTTTGGTAATTGAGTTGGAAGTATACTGATAATTTAATTATAATAAATTTAAAAATGACAAAAATTAGGCTTAATGAAAAATTTGGGCTCCTGAATAATCATTTTATCTTATAACTCACTAGATAATCATCGACCATTTTCAGCTTCAAACTTTTGCCAAATCCATTGTGTATTTTAAGTAGCTTTTCACCCTCAAGGGGTACCTAGTCATAGGAGAAAATACTCCGCCATCAATTGCATTTGTAGTGTTGTGAATCTTAATATTTTTCTTATTTTTATAAGTAAAAAGATAAGGCAAATGCGTAATTGAACTTTTATAGGCTGATACTACTTTTTGATGAGAGTATCAGGATTTATAATCTTTTCTGCTAGAGGTATTAGAATTTGTCTTCTGTAAATATACTTTTTAAAAATAATTTCTTGTAGGTTTTTTGGTCTTCTTTTTGAGCTAAACCAACTGTCACATTCATGACAATAATATCTCTTAATTCCTCTTCTTGAACCTTTGTTTACTCCTAATATAGCGAAGTTTTATAAATGTTTTAGGAGCCCAAATTTTTCATTAAGCCGTAAATAGTAAATATTTTGTCAATGTAAAATTATTTGAATTACTTCAAAAAGGTATGTCGTAAAATAGCATTTATTACAATACCTAAAATATCTATGTCGTAAAAATTAAATAAATACGACATATAGTAAAAACTATGCTGAAAAGCTACTGAAAATAGGTGTTTTTACATTGGATTTTGAATCTGGCGTGTGTAATAGAGTGCAATGATAGTGATTTATTACTTAAAAGTAAATAGCAAATTGTCGATATGGAATTATAATTGCTATTGTTTTTATTATATTATATAATATAATAGCTACAATTGTAAACGGAGGTAATTTATGCGTGTTACATCAAGTATGTATTTTAAGAGTATATACTCTAAAAACAATTCAAATTTACAATCAGAACTGTTTAATGTAAATAAACAGATAGCATCTGGGCTTAAGATACAATATGCTAAAGATGATATCAGAACATTTGTTGATACTATGAGATTAGATAATGAAATTACAACTCTTAAACAGATTGAAAAAAGCACCCAAAGCGGATATAAAATAGCTAATCAAACCGATGTTGTTTTAAATGAATTTGAAAGCACAATGAATAGAATGCGTACGCTCTTAGTTAAAGCAGCAAATGAAACAAATAGCCCAGTTTCATTAGATGCTATTGCGCAAGAGCTTAGAACTATAGAAAATCATCTTATGAATCTATCTAATACTTCAATCAATGGTCAATACCTGTTTTCTGGTTCAGCAACTGATATAAAGCCAATATCTGATGATGGCACTTATATGGGTAACAATGTATCATTAAACTCTTTTACAGGTTCAGGTACTGCTCAACAGTATAATATTAGTGGAGACGAACTATTTTTAGGAGAAAAATATTTAGTAAGGCGTCAAGTTACAACAAATGTTGTGAATACAAACTTAGTAGGTACTTTTCCAGTTAGTTTTGAATCCCCAAACCCTAATGAAATTTCTCCAAATAGTACAATTCGTGATCTTATGGGCGATACTGATGCTGCTGACACTACTGCAAAACATCATTTTTATGTTCGTGGAACAAATAGCGGTGGAGTTTCATTTAATACAGAAATTTTGATGCAAGATGGAGATAGTGTTGAAGAATTAATGAGACAAATTGGTAATGCTTATGGAAATACAAATGCTTTAAAAGTTGTAGATGTAAGCATGAACTCGTATGGTCAGTTTGTTATTCAAGATAAAATACAAGGTTCTAGTAAAATAGAGTTTCACATGGTGGGAGCTGTTGATTTTAACCTTGGTGATGGAGATGATAGAGCAGATATAAGTGACCCATTTTACACAACTGCTGGTTTGATAAGTAATTTAGATGGTGGAGAAACTGATTTTAATACATTTATTTTAGGTACAAACACTACAGATCTTCATGTGAAAGAATTTGTAAAATCTGATTTAACTTCCGCTACAGCATCTGTTGCAAATATTAATGCTTTACTTTATGATAGGACAGAATTTTTAAAAGAGGGTTCAGTCTTAAGTTCATCAGTGCCACAGATTATTAATGCTACTAATAAATTTGCTTCCGCATCAACTAAATTATCTGAAGTTTCTAGCTCTTCACTAAATGGTTCAACATTCAGATTAGAGGGCATCTCTACATCTGGTAACCCTTACGATATAGATATCGATTTTGCCGCTAGTGGTTCCACTTTTACAGATAATATTTCTGGTAATACTTACAATATCTATAACATGGGAACTCCAAGAGCAGCTGTAGATGGTGATGAGATGAGCTATCAGCAACTTATGGATGTAATGAATATGGTTATAACTGAAAATTATCCAGCTGCAGTTCCCGGTACAGATGCCCAATATGATACAGCAATAATATCAGCAAATAATGAGGGTGAATACTCTATTGGTTTTGATGGAAAACTAAAGTTTCAAGATAGATTAAACTCTTCGACTTTAGCAGAGATATCGCTATATGATTCAAATAGTGGTGACTTTAATGCAGCAGCATCGCTCATGACATTTAATTCTAATAATGCAATTGTGGTAAGAGATCCAAAAACAGACTTTTTTGATACAATTGATAAGATGATAAATGCAGTTGAAAACTATAGCGTATATCCAGATGCTGATACTAGAGATACTAGAAATATTGGTATTGAAAATGCGATAGCAATGATGGACGATTTACAAGATCATGTTACTCGCGCTCATGCTCAAGTTGGTGCTCAATCAACAGCGCTCACAAAATCAATAGAGCGGACACAAATTTTAGAAATAAGTACAATGACACTAAGATCATCTGTTATAGATACTGACTTGGCTGAAGCTTCTTTGCGTCTTACACAATTATCTATAAATTATGAAGCGATGCTCTCTATTGTGGGTAGAATTTCAAAATTAAGTTTGGTCAATTATCTATAATACTTTAGATAAACAAGGAATAATTTTGGCTATACTTCCTTTAATTGTTTAATATTTTTAAAGGAAGATATGATTTGAAAGAAACTGCGTTTATACTTATTGTTGGCATACTTGTTTATTTGGGCTTTGCAACTATATTAGGCGATATATCCTTAATGGGTAGTTATGGTGCTACATTTGCTTTATATAACCATAACATATTTGGTTATATCTCTTATGTATATCTCTTTGTTTTACTGATTCCACTATATCTTTTTTATAAAAATACAAATTTAGATTTAAGAAAATTTGAAATCATAGTTTCAAGTTTTTTATTATTTTTTTCATTTTTATTAATTCAAGCAATGACAATAGATGATGCATTTAGAGGGATTTTTGCAGGTAGTTTTGTTGATTTTTTAAGTCCATATATTGGTTTATTTGGACTATGGATATTTTGGATTGCAATATCGCTTGTTTCAATAAGTGTAATTTTAGATAAAAATATGGATGAACTATCTATGCAAATCTTAAAGTTGATAAAATCAAAAAAAACTATACAAGAAAACTTACAACATACACAAGAAGAACCAAAACAAATATTAAATGATTATGAAAAAATTGCAACAATAGAAGATGATTTTAAAGAAGACATAAGTAAGCCAATATTTATAAATCAAGAAGAAAAAGATAAAATACATACAATAGATACGAATGAAAAATCAGATTTAATATCTAAAAAATCAAATAATATATTAGAAATAGCTTCAAAAATGAAAGAACAAAAAAATGCACTTGTTATTGATGAACTAGAAGAAAATACAAAACTTTTAGAATCTATAGATAAAGGTATTGTTGCAAAACCAAAAAACTTTACATTGCCAAAAGTAGATTTTTTACAAAAAATAGAAAAAAAATCTCAAAATATTGATGAAGGTGAACTTGATGAAAAAATTCAATATTTAATAGAAAAATTAGCACATTTTAAAATTGATGGCGATGTTGTTCGTACATATGCTGGACCCGTTGTTTCTACATTTGAGTTCAAACCAGCTGCAAATGTTAAAGTAAGTAAAATATTAAATCTTCAAGATGATTTGGCGATGGCACTATCAGCTGAAACTATTCGTATTCAAGCTCCAATACCAGGAAAAGATGTAGTTGGAATCGAAATTCCAAACGAAAAAACTGAAACTATTTACTTGCGCGAACTTTTAGATGATAAATTGTTTAAAGAATCATCATCGCCATTAACTATTGCTCTTGGAAAAGATATTGTTGGAAAACCCTTTATTACTGATTTAAAAAAACTTCCACATCTTCTCATAGCTGGAACAACGGGCAGTGGTAAAAGTGTTGGAATTAATGCAATGATACTTTCTCTTTTATATAAAAATTCACCAGATCAACTTAGACTTCTTATGATTGACCCTAAAATGTTAGAATTTTCTGTATATAATGACATTCCGCACTTGCTAACTCCAGTGATTACAAAACCAAAACAAGCAATAGTTGCTTTAAATAATATGGTCTCTGAGATGGAGCGTCGTTATGAACTTATGAGCGAAACAAAAACTAAAAATATTGAAAGCTATAATGCTAAAATATCTAAAATTGGTGGGGAGCATTTTCCATACATAGTAGTAATTATAGACGAATTAGCTGATTTAATGATGACAAGTGGAAAAGATGTTGAACACTCCATTGCAAGACTTGCACAAATGGCAAGGGCATCAGGGATACATTTAATAGTTGCAACTCAAAGACCATCAGTTGATGTAGTTACAGGCTTAATAAAAGCAAATCTACCATCTCGTATATCTTATAGAGTAGGGCAAAAAGTTGATTCTAAAATTATTTTAGATCAGATGGGTGCTGAATCATTGCTAGGTAAGGGTGATATGCTTTTTACACCTCCTGGTTCCACGGGGTTAGTTAGATTGCATGCGCCTTGGAGTACTGAAGAAGAGATAGAAAAAATAGTTGATTTCATAAAATCCCAAAGAGAACCAAATTATGACAAAAGCTTTTTGGTTGAAGAAACAGAAAATATGTCCTCTTCGTCAAATGAAAGTTATGAAGAGCTAGATGAACTGTATGAAGATGCAAAAAGAATCATCTTAAATGACAGAAAAACTTCTATATCTTATTTGCAAAGAAAACTTCAAGTTGGTTACAACCGTTCTGCAAGGATAATAGAGCAATTAGAATGTGAGGGAGTTTTATCATTGCCTAATACTAAGGGCATTAGAGAGATTCTTTAGATGAATAAACCTTATTTGATATTTACACAAAATAAAAACTCTTTTAGTGTGTATATAAAAAATCTTGAACAATTAAATGTAAACCAAATAAAAAAAATTGAAAGTTTTGTAAGCAATAGGAATGGTATCTTTGATTTTGATACATACACTTTTACAGTTGCAAAAAAATTAAAATTTGATGATTTTATTTTACTGCTAAAACATCTAAGCATAGATGCTATATGTGAAGAAAATATAATAATAGCTCAAAATCAGCCTAGAATTGGCTTTGGTCAATATAAAGGGATGCAATATAATGAATTGACTGATTCATATTTACTTTGGTTAAAAGTAAATTATAGAGGCATAGATAGAGTTATTATTGATAAAGAATTAAAAAAAAGAAGTTTATAGTTTTTTTGATTTGAGTTAATGTTACAATAATATACACTCTACAGATAAATTATTGTAATAATGTGTAAATATGTAACATTTATTAAATTGATTACTTATCTTTAGTTATAATCCCGTATTAAATATTAATACGAGGATTTACTATGGCATTTTTAAATGACTATAAAGCACATACAGAAGAAAGATCAGCTCTTGGTGTTCCACCATTAGCACTAGATGCAGACCAAACTGCACAACTTGTTGAGTTATTAAAAGCTTCACCAATCGCGGAGCAAGATTATGTAATGGATATTTTTGAAAATAAAATTCCTGCTGGTGTTGATGATGCTGCTTATGTTAAAGCGGCATTTTTAAATGATGTAGTGCAAGGAAATGTTTCTTGTGATGCTATATCGCCTGCTAAAGCTTGTGAGATTTTAGGAAAAATGCTTGGTGGTTTTAATGTTACTCCATTAGTTGAAGCACTTAAAATTGAAGCAATTGCAGATGTTGCAGCTACTCAGCTAAAAAATACAATTCTAGTATATGATTCATTTAATGATGTAAAAGCATTAATGGATGCTGGAAACCCTCAAGCTAAAGAGATAGTTGAGTCTTGGGCAAATGGTGAGTGGTTTACAAATCAAGAAGCAATGGCTGAGGAAATTACAGTAACTGTATATAAAATTCCAGGTGAAACAAATACGGACGACTTGTCTCCAGCATCTGAAGCGTTTACAAGAGCAGATATTCCTTTACATGCTAATTCTTTTTTAGTAAATAGAATGGATAACCCACTTCCAACCATGAAAGAGTTAAAAGCAAAGGGCAACCCGTTAGCTTATGTTGGTGATGTTGTAGGAACTGGTTCAAGCAGAAAGTCTGGAATTAATTCTCTTCAGTGGCATATGGGTGTTGATATCCCAGGTATCCCTAACAAAAGAACTGGTGGTATTGTAATTGGTGATATTATTGCTCCAATTTTCTTTAATACTGCAGAAGATTCAGGTTGTATCCCTATTGAAGCTCCTGTTGGAGATTTAGAAACTGGAGATGTAATTACAGTTAAACCTTATGCTGGTGTTATTGAAAAGAATGGTTCAGTAGTTTCTGAATTTACAATTTCTCCAAACACATTACCAGATGAGATGAGAGCTGGTGGAAGAATTCCACTGATTATTGGTAAAGGTCTTACTGCAAAAGCTAGAGAAGCATTAGGTATGGACGCTGGGGACATCTTTCTTGTTCCTAATCAGCCAGAAGATGATGGTTCTGGATATACACTAGCTCAAAAAATGCTCGGTCGTGCTTGTGGCATAGAGGGTGTTAAACCTGGTATGTATTGTGAGCCAATAGCTACAACAGTAGGGTCTCAAGATACAACAGGACCAATGACTAGAGATGAAGTAAAAGAACTAGCAGCTCTTAACTTTGGTGCTGATATGGTTATGCAATCATTTTGTCATACTGCTGCTTATCCAAAACCAGCTGATATTATTTTACAGCACACACTTCCAGATTTTTGGACATCAAGAAAAGGTTTTATCCTTAGACCAGGTGATGGTGTAATCCACTCATGGTTAAATAGACTTTGTCTTCCTGATACTGTTGGTACTGGTGCAGATTCTCATACAAGATTCCCAATTGGTATCTCATTCCCAGCTGGTTCTGGTCTTGTTGCATTTGCTGGAGTTACAGGTATGATGCCTTTAACTGTACCTGAGTCTGTTTTAGTTAAGTTTTCTGGAGAATTACAACCAGGAATTACACTAAGAGATTTAGTTAATGCTATCCCTCATCAAGCTATTAAAGATGGTTTATTAACAGTTGAGAAAAAAGGTAAAAAGAATATTTTTGCTGGAACCGTTATAGAAATCGAAGGTTTAGAAGATCTTAAATGTGAGCAAGCATTTGAGCTTTCTGATGCATCTGCTGAGAGAAGTTCAGCTGCTTGTACAGTTAAACTTAATCGTGAGCCTGTAGTCGAGTATCTAGAGTCAAATATCGTTCTTATTGAGGAGTTAATCGCACAAGGTTATGAAGATAAAGCAACTCTTCAAAGACGCGCTGACAAAATGAAAGAATGGGTTAAAAATGGAAAGTTATTGGTAGCTGATAAAGATGCTAAATATATAGCAACTATCAATATTGATTTAAATGAAATCAAAGAGCCAATTTTAGCTTGTCCTAATGATCCAGATGATGTTAAAACTTTAACTGAAATTAGAGAAGCTGGTTTAAGAATTGAAATTGATGAAGTATTTGTTGGTTCTTGTATGACAAACATTGGTTTATTCCGTGCTGCTGGTGAGATTCTTAAAGGTGAAGGTAAAGTAGCTAACAAACTATGGATATGTCCTCCAACTAAAATGGATGAGAAAGCTTTAAATGAAGAGGGTTACTACTCTATATTTGGTATGGCTGGTGCACGAACTGAAATTCCTGGTTGTTCTTTATGTATGGGTAACCAAGCTTCTGTTGCATCAAATGCATGGGTATTTTCAACTTCAACAAGAAACTTTGACAACAGATTAGGTAAGGGTAGTCAAGTTTATCTTGGAAGTGCTGAGCTTGCTGCTGTTGTAGCACTTAAAGGTGAGCTTCCAACTGCTGCAGAGTATTTAGAGATTGTTGCAAATAAAATTACTCCTGAGATGACTGATGAAGTTTATAAATATCTTAACTTCAATAAAATTACTAAAGATGAACTAACTGCAATGATTAAATAAAAAAGGGGCAATCCCCTTTTTTAATCTCTAATAATGTCAAAATCTAAAGGATACTTTGGAATAAATATATTCTTATCTATTTTTTTATTTTGACTTTGATTTTTAAATACTATTTTTACACTATTTTCAAGCTGGTCTAAATAAGATATAGATATTAAAATATTATTTTTTACTTCCAAAGTAAAAGATGTATAGTCATATTTTGCAAGATATAAATTTTTATCTATTTTTTTTGCATTTTCTATGATTTTAAAAAAATCAAAATTACTACTAATTTTTCTTTTTATCACCTGTTCTATCTCTGGCTCAACTATAGTTGCCTGAAATTTATTTATATATATAGTTTTTTTTATTGGTGTAATATAGGTCCATTTTGCATTTTGTGGAGAAGAAGCTATTAAGTATCCGCTATAGTGCAGCTCTTTTTTTTTGTCATCTGTTACAGTTTGAGTAAAATCAGCTTCAAAGGTAGTGATATTATTTATTGAAGCAAAAATTTGTGTATAAAATAATAAAAATGCGATTTTGTATTTCATCTATTCTCTCTCGTATAATTTTCTCTCTCGCGGAAAAATTATATCTAAGTGCTTGTTTACATATTAATTAAGGGCACCTCTAAAAACCCTAACTTTCTCAGCACTATAGCAGATAAACCAATGTAAGGCAAAACTATGAAGGAGCTACTAGTAGCTTCAAGTAGTTTTAACGAAGCAGTGGTATATCTGCTATAGTGCCCACAGGGAGCCAAAAAGAGGAGTAATCTTGCACTTAATTTTTTATCGCCGTAGCTATGGCTATGACTCAAAAAAAATTAAGCACAATCTTACCCCTCTTTTTGGCTCTGAGGAAGCTGGGGTTTTTAGAGGTACCCTTAATAGTTTTTTGATAGTTTGATTTATGCCTTTTATTATGTTTAGTATGTTAAAATGGCGTTAATTTCTTTGTAGTTTTACACTAAGGTATACAATTACATATATAAGGTTGAGAATGCTACAAGCAATAATGGGTAATTTTTTTGGCACATCCAATGATCGTGAATTAAAAAAGTACAATACAGTAATAAAAAATATAAATAAGCTCGAAGAAAAATATCAAGCATTAAGTGACGAAGAGTTAAAAGCAAGTTTTAATGAACTAAAAAAGAGTGTCCTTGAAGATAATGTATCTTTAGATGATGCACTAGAAGATTCATTTGCTATAACTAGAGAGGTTAGTGTTAGAACATTAGGTATGAGACACTTTGATGTTCAGCTTATTGGTGGTATTGTGCTACACGAAGGTCGTATTGCTGAGATGAAGACAGGTGAAGGTAAGACACTTGTAGCAACTCTAGCTATTGTTTTAAATGCTATGAGTGCTAAAGGTGTCCATCTTGTTACTGTAAATGATTATCTTGCTAAGCGTGATGGTCAAGAGATGTCCCCACTTTATGAATTTTTAGGTTTTAGTGTTGGAATAATTTTAGATGATATGCATGATCCAGCTATTAAAGGTGAGGCATATAAAGCTGATATTACATATGGAACAAATAATGAATTTGGATTTGATTTTTTAAGAGACAATATGAGTTATACTGCAGAACATATGGTTCAAAAAAAACATAATTTTGTTATTGTTGATGAAGTAGATAGTATTTTAATTGATGAAGCAAGAACCCCACTTATTATTTCTGGTCCAACTGATGTAAATATGCAAGACTATAATAGAACTAATGCCATAGCATTGCAACTTGTTAAAGATGAACATTTTACAGTTGATGAAAAAGATAAAGTTATTTTAGTTACAGAAGAGGGTAATACAAAAGCAGAAGAACTGTTTGGTGTTGAAAATTTATTTTCTCCTGAGAATGCTTCTTTATCCCATATTTTAGATCAAGCACTAAAAGCAAATTATTTATTTGAGATAGATGTTGATTATGTTGTTAATGATAACGAAGTGGTTATTGTTGATGAGTTTACAGGTCGACTAAGTGAAGGTCGTCGTTTTTCTGAGGGTCTTCATCAAGCTCTTGAAGCAAAAGAAAAAGTTGAAATAAAAGAAGAAACACAAACTCTTGCAGATATTACATTTCAAAACTATTTTAGAATGTACGACAAACTAGCTGGTATGACTGGTACGGCAGAAACAGAAGCTACAGAGTTTGAGCAAATATATTCACTTGATGTTATATCTATCCCTACAAATATACCTATTTCAAGAAAAGATTTGAATGATCTTATCTATAAGACTGAAGCAGAAAAATTTAATGCAGTTATAAATACTATTAAAAAGCTTGCAAAAACAGGGCAGCCTGTCTTAATAGGAACAGCATCTATTGAAAAATCTGAAGCTCTTCATGGGGTTTTAAAAAAAGAAAAAATAGCACATACTGTTTTAAATGCAAAAAATCACGAACAAGAGGGTGAAATAATTAAAAATGCTGGGTCTAAAGGGGCTGTAACAATTGCAACAAACATGGCAGGTCGTGGTGTTGATATTAAAGTAAATGATGAAGTTAGAGAGCTTGGCGGTCTTTATATAATTGGAACAGAGAGACATGAAAATCGCCGCATAGATAACCAGCTTCGTGGTAGAAGTGGTCGTCAAGGTGATGCAGGTACTACACAGTTTTATCTATCTTTAGAAGATAATCTTCTTCGTATTTTTGGAAGTGATAAGATTAAATCTATTATGGAAAGGCTTGGCGTTGAAGATGGCGAATATATAGAGTCTAAAATGGTTACGCGTGCAGTTGAAAAAGCTCAGAAAAAAGTTGAAAATATGCACTATGATGGCCGTAAGCAGATTGTTGAGTATGACGATGTAGCAAATGAACAAAGAAAAATTGTTTATAAGTTTAGAAATCAGCTTTTAGATAAAGAATACGATATAGCATCCAAAGTTAAAGAAATTAGAGTTGAATATATTGTAAAAGAATTAAGCAATGTAGATATTTTTAATGGTGGATCTAGAGAAGATTTTAATTTAGAGAAATTTTTTAAACGAATTCACGAAGAGCTAAATTTAGAATTAAATCCCCAAGAGTTTGTTTCATACGAATATGAAGAACTACTAGAGGCTGTAGTGTCTATAGTTAAAAAAACTTATGATGATAAGATGAGCGTGGTAGATCAAGAGGTGCGTGATGAAGTTGAGCGTAAGGTTTATTTGGAGATGTTAGATAAAGCTTGGCGTGATCATCTTTATCAAATGGATACTATGAAGACAGGTATTAGACTCCGTGCATATAACCAAAAAGACCCATTAGTTGAGTATAAAAAAGAGAGTTTTAATCTTTTTACTGAGCTTATTCATGATATTAAATCAAACACCATTATACATCTTCAAATTATACAATTTAAAATGGAATCACCTGAAGAAGAAGCAAAAAAAATGATGCAGAGTATTGAAAATCAGAAAAAAGCCGAAGAAGCTGCTATGAAATTCAGTAATGATGAAAGCGTTAATGTATCTAAGAAAGTATCTAGAAATGACCCTTGTCCATGCGGAAGTGGAAAAAAATATAAACAATGTTGTGGTAAAAGTGGACCCAAAAAGGGAGTGTTTGCTGGAGATGGTGCTTTGACATCTTGAAAAGCAACATAGTTCCATACTTAGTTAAAAGATTTTTAAGATTTGATAATGAGCAACCATTTATTTTTTTATCTGCACTATTGGCATTTTTAGGAATTGCTCTTGGTGTAATGGTTCTCTTAGTAGCTATGGCACTAATGAACGGATTTGATAAAGAGTTTAGAAAAAAATTAACTATAATGAACTACCCGCTAACTGTTATTCCAAAATTTTATGGATCAGTTAATGAAAATCTACTTATTGATTTAGAGCAAAAATTTCCAAATTTGGCCTTTAGTCCATATGTTCAGTCAGCTGTTATGGCTAGAAGTGGTGCAAAACTTGAGGGTGGATATATCTTCGGTGTTAATTTTAAAGACGAAGCCAAAGTAAATAGCATATTAGCAAAAGCTATAGCTAACACAAATATAGATAAATTTGATGTATTGATTGGAAAATCGTTAAAAGATGAATTTGATATATTGCTAAATGATAAATTAATGTATATATTTACTAGTATTGAGCCAGGTGGATTATCTATAACTCCTCGAATTAAACGCTTTGAAGTAAAAGGTATTTTTGACTCAGGACTAACTGCTTACGACAAAGCATATAGTTATACGTCCTTAGCATCCCTCCAAGCTATACTTAGAGTACCATCCAATCAATATGATGGGATTCATATATTTTCAGACAACCCTCATGAAGATATACTAAAAATTAAAAAAGAGCTGCCAATTAATGTATCAATTAAAGGATGGTGGCAAGATAATGTAAACTTTTTTGCAGCGTTGGAACTTGAAAAAGTTTCTTTATTTATTGTGTTGATGCTAATTATATTAATTGCTTCAATAAATATAATATCTTCACTCTTAATGACTGTAATGAACAGAAGAAGCGAAATAGCTTTACTTATGTCTCTTGGCGCAACAAAATTAGAAGTAAAAAAAGTATTTTTATATTTAGGCGTAATAATTGGAATTGCTGGAATATTATCTGGCATAGCACTCGGCATGAGCGGGATATGGATACTTAGTACATTCGATATAGTATCTCTACCAAAAGATGTGTATCCAACAACTACATTACCGCTTGATTTAAGTATAAAAGATTTTTTATTTATTGTTTTTGGAGCATTAGCAATAGTAATGCTATCCGCATATTATCCAGCTAAAAAAGCCAGCGAAGTTGATATCTTAACAGTTTTAAGAAATGAATAATATTATTTTTCTTCCTCGTGTTTAAGTAAGTTAAAAGGTAAAGATAATGTTCTTTTAATTATATTTATTGGAGCTACTATGATATCTTTTGCTATCATGGATTTAACTTTTGGATTATCAAGTTTACCTATTACTTTTAATGTAGTTGAAATGGTATCATCTCCAAATAAAATATATCCAACAATAGGTATTTTAGAAGCAGCGCTTCCTAAATCAGTTTTTAAA
>JAKISX010000016.1 GCA_021648405.1 Sulfurimonas sp.
TTTTAAAATTTAACCATTCCCAACCAAGTTCAGAAGAAACATTATAAATACTATCGCTAAAAACCGCTTCCATTATATAAGTAAGCATTGTCTTTATCCAACGCTCTCCCCATCTAGTCTGAGAAATTAGTATCAATACTTTTTGTCTTTGCAGAGAATCTAGTTTTGTATAGGTTTTCTTAAATAATTTTACAGCCTCTTCATTTAGCCACTTAACACCATTTTTTATGTGTTTTTTTTCATCTTCATCTATCCGCGAATGATTTAATATTATTTGAAAATACTTATTTAGATCCACATTTAATTTTTTAGCATATGGAAATAGATCGTATTGAAGTGTTTTTATTGTTTGCGTAGGGGTAGTTATGCTAAAAAGTTCACAACCACCCATTACAAAAACGCATGAACTTAAAAAGCCAGCTTTTAAAAAATTTCTTCTATTTATCATGAGGTTTCATAGATATAAATTTTATATAATTTTTTTGCATAATACAGCAGCCCCTTGTTAAAAAATTATGAGTACTCTAAAGAAGAGATAACACTCTACACATATGCACAAATTATACATAATTAATGTGTAAAGAGTGTGTAATATGATTATTATTATGTAAATTTTTATATTTATAGACTATTTAAAGAGATGAAAATGTTTTACAAGAGTTATTTGAATAGTTCAATATTAACTAAGTATTAACTTATAACAACTATACTTTTACATCTCAATTATGTTTCCCCCTTTTTACATAAACGAGTATAGATTCTCCTAACAACTATTTACTTAACCAAGCTTTTTCCCCTTTTTTATAAGCTTGGTTATTATTTTGCTAAACTTTCACTATGAATATTATTTTAACAACTCTAAATTCAAGATATACGCACACTTCATTAGCACTCAGATATATATATGCAAATATGAACTCCCTTCAAAAAGATACTGAAATTATGGAATTTAACATAAATGATGCCATCCAAAGTATAGCCGAAAAACTTTTATTTAATAACCCTAAAATAATAGGAATCGGCACCTATATTTGGAATGCTACTTATGTAAAAGAATTAGTACAAATTATTAAAAAAGTATCCCCTCAAACCATCTTAATACTAGGTGGTCCTGAAGTTTCTCATCAACCTTTTAGAGTGAATTTTGATAATGCTGATTATATAATTGCAGGAGAAGGGGATGTTACTTTTTATGAGCTATGTCTAAAACTTCAAACTGACAAACCAAAAGAAAAATTTATTAAACAATTAATTCCTAATCTAAAAGAGCTAAAGCTTCCATATCAATTTTACACAGATAATGATATAAAAAATCGCTATATTTATGTAGAAGTATCGCGCGGATGCCCATTTGAATGTGAATTTTGTCTTTCGTCTATGGATGAGAGAGTTCGTACATTCAATCTTGAGGAAGTTTTAAATGAATTTGAAAAATTATGGATTAGGGGTGCGAGAAACTTCAAGTTTGTTGATAGAACTTTTAATATCAATATCTCATCAGCAAATAAAATCTTAGACTTTTTCTTAAAAAAAGAGGGGTCATATTTTGTCCATTTTGAAGTTATACCTGATCATTTTCCAGATTCCATAAAAGAAAAAATAAAACAATTTACCCATGGGGCTTTGCAGCTTGAAATTGGCATACAAACTTTAAATACTCAAGTAGCAAAAAATATCTCACGAAACCTAAAGCTCGATAAAATAAAACAAAATATCTATTTTTTAGAAAATGAAACACAAGTACATATTCACCTTGATTTAATAGTTGGACTTCCCGGTGAAACGCTAGAAAGTTTTGGTAAAAACTTAGATGAACTTGTAAAACTTAGCTCAAGTGAGATACAAATAGGGATACTTAAAAAACTCTCAGGCACTTTTATAAATCGTCATGACATAGAGTATGGCATGATCTATTCAAGCACCCCACCATACGATATTTTAAAAAACAATATTCTTAGTTTTAATGATATTCAAATTATGAAGCGTTTTGCTAGATTTTGGGATTTAGTTTATAATAGTGGCAATTTTAAAAATTCTGTTAAATTAATTTGGCAAGAGGATAGTGTTTATGAAAATTTTTATAACTTTAGTATGTGGGCTTACTCTCAAACAGATTCTACTTATAAAATTTCACTTCAAAGACTTGGTGAACTTTTATTTAATTATTTAACAAATGTAAAAAAATTAGATGAAAAAGATGCAGCTCTTAATATGCTTCAAGATATGATGAAACTAAAAGGTAGAGCAATCCCTAGCTACTTAAAACCTTATGCTAAAGATATGAAAATCAAATCAAAACAAGGTAGATCTGGATTCAATAAAAGACAAAACTAAATTCACATATAAATTTTGCTATAATAACCTATGGTTATAAAAAATGCACTTTTAATTTTTTTATTATTGCTAAGTAGCGCGTATGCTACTGAACCATATGTAGACGACCAAACAATTGCAAAAATTGCAAAAAAATATAATTTATTTGCAAAAAAAAGATTTTATTATCTTCAAGCTACTCTTGATGAAGTTAAAGGTAAAAGTGATTTAGAAAAACTAGAGGCAGTAAACAAATTTTTTAATGAAGTTCGCTATTCTTCTGATTTAAAAGTGTATAACAAAAGAGACTATTGGGCTACACCCCTAGAATTTTTAAGTAAAGATGCAGGAGATTGTGAAGATTATGTTATTAGTAAATATTTTGCACTTAGATACCTTGGCATTGATTCAAAAAAGCTTTTTTTTACATATGCTCGTTCAACAAAATTTAAAGAACCTCACATGGTTTTAACATACTTTAAAACACCAAGAAGCGAGCCCTTAATTCTTGATAATAATAACCTTAAGATTTTCTTGGCTTCAAAGAGAAAAGACTTGATTCCTATTTATAACTTTAATGGAGAATCCCTTTATAGAGTTACTAAATCTGGAACAGGAAAAAAAATAAAACAAAAAAAATCTCATAAAAAATGGGATCAACTAATACAAAATATGAAAAGGAAAAAGATATGACACTCTTTAAACAAATTGCTCTAATGCTCTCTGCATTTTTAATAATAGTCTTATCAACTGTTTTATTGCTTAATTTTAATACCGCAAATGAGTCTGTTCAAAAAAGACTATTTGAAGATGCAAAAAATACTGCAAGTTCACTTAGTTTATCGCTTGGAAGTGCTAACGGTGATATAGTTATGATGTCAACAATGATAAACGCAAACTTTGATAGTGGGAATTACCAATATATCTCTTTAGTTGATATTGATAATGAAATACTGTTTAAAAGAGAGATTGAAAATACAAAAATTGATGTACCGCAATGGTTTATTCAATCTCTTGATATACAAGCACCAATTGCGAGTGCAAATGTATCTGCTGGCTGGAGTCCAATAGGGCTTTTGCATGTTCAAAGTGATGCAAGTTACGCATATATTCAACTCTATACAATTTTAAAAAACCTTTTAATCTCTTTTTCTATTCTTGCATTTTTTGGTCTGATTGTCTTAAATTTACTTCTTCACGCTGTCTTAAAACCTTTAAAGCGAGTGCAGCTCCAAGCCGAAGCAGTAGCAAGGAACGAGTTTATAATACAAGAAAATATCCCTCGTACAAAAGAGTTTAAAGATGTAGTGCTTGGCATGAATAATATGGTACATAAAGTTAAAGCGATGTTTGATAAGGGAAATGAGGAGCTAAAGCGTCAAAAAGAGATGCAATATATAGACCCATATACAAAATTAAGAAATCGTAAATATCTAATAGATAAATTACCAGAATATTTAAAAATTGATGCTACTTCAAAAGGCGGTATCAATATGATGATTGCCTTTAGTGGAGCCATAGAGGCAAATGAAAAAATAGGGCATAAAAATGTCGATAGACTTTTTATGGATATGGCTGAGATATTTACAAATAACGCTAATAACTACGAAAATGCTATTGTTGCTAGGATGAATGGTACTGAATTTAGTATATTTTTACCAAATTGTAGCTCCGCAGATGGCTTATTATTGGCTAAAAACATGCACAATTCAATTAAAAATATCATGCTGAATTTAGATTTAGACATATCTACATCTTTTATCTCTATTGGTCTTTATAAGTATAACTATAAGCAAACAATTGCTCAACTTTTATCATGCTCTGATAACTCTTTAATCCAAGCAAAACTTAATGATACTAAGATGCATATTGAGCAAGCTGATGATGCAATAGAGACTATGGATAAAGACGCATGGCGTGAAATTATTAGTAATGCTATTGAATATAATAAATTTAACTTTATATCTTACAAAGCAATTGATACAAAAACTAAAAAAGAGGCTCATAATGCACTTAGCATCTCTATGGATACAGGCAAAGAAACTTACTATTTTGGTCAGTTTATGGCTTCTGCCAACCAAACAGGGCAAAGTATAAAAATCTATCGCAAAATATTAGATATGATGTTTACCAAGCCAGACAAAATGCTTCAATACTCTATTTGTTCCCTTCGTTTACCATATGATTTTTTAAATACTCCAAATACCTTTGGTCATATGAGTAAACTCATTAATAGCTATGGTAAAAACTTACCATTTAAACTAATTATAGAGATGCCAGATAAATTTATATCTCAAAATTCAAAACTTGTAAAGCAGTATAAAAATTTACTCCAAAAACATAATTTTGAGTTAGCAATATTTGAATTTATAGGGGAGAGTACTGATTATCAATATTTACAAGATTTGCGTCCTAATTATATTAAAGCAGAGGGTAGCTACTTCTTAGATCAAGACGAACAAAGTTTAAATGCCCTTAAATTAATAGCTGACTCGCTAAACATATCGTTGATTGCCACAGGAGTTATGGATATACAAACTATAAATGATTTAAAAGACAAAAACATTACAATTATTCAAGGTCTCGCTACTGAGATGATAGGATAGTATTTAAATTTCATCTCTAATCCCATATATTTTTTCTCTTTGGAGTATCAATTTAGCATATGGGCTCATAGTACCAACCTCTCCCATCTTTGCATCTAAATTTATAATAGCCTTAGAAGATGACAAAAGGCTGTTTGCTTCATTTAGTTCTTCTAAAGTTACTTTATAAATTTCATGTGCTAACTTTATTTGAGCTGGATGAATTATAGTTTTTGAAAACAAACCCTCTTTTAGATCACGTTTTACATCTTTAATAAACCCATTTTTATCATTAAAACAGGGATAAACTCCTCCACTTATTCCAAATCCCGCACTTTTAAAAATTGCCAAAAAATTACCTAAAATACTCGATGTTACAGTGATATCAAAAACAGTATCTTCGCATCTTCGTTTCATACTAAGCTGTCTAAGCATATCTTCAAGTCCAAATCTAACTAAAATAATTTTTTCTTTATGTTTTACTAATATATCTTTTAATTGTATTAGCTTGTTGGTATTAAAAAGTTCTTCCCCTTCAATACTTGGCATTATTTGATGTGAAAATGGTTTTAATATATCTAAATACTGCTGTGCGTTTATTAATGAAAATTTTGGAAGTACAAAGCCATTAATTTGATTTATTTTTTCATTTTTCAGTAATTCTTTTAAGGTTTCAATATTTCGAGGACGGATAAAAACTAAAAGTTTATTTTTCTTAAATGAAGTTATTAAATTTTTTACAACATCTATAGCATATGCAAAATCATTATCAGATATAGAATCTTCTGTATCAATTACTATACTTTTAAGATTTGGATATTTATTTCCTTGAATAATTTTAGATATATCCTTGTGTGTAGCTGGTATAAATAAAGTAGCGCCTAGTTCTGTATAATGTATTTTTTTATTCATGATTTTTTATCACACCTAAACCACCCAGCTATTGAAAATCTTCTTTTATTTGTAGCTAGGACTTCATGTGGAAATTTTTCACTCATAAATACTACTAAAGTATTTGCCTTTGGCTTTATTTTGGCAAGAAAATTATTATTTTCATCATAAACAACTAGCTCACCACCATCGTCTTCATCCCACTCTTCATTTAAAAAATAAACAGTAGTAACTATGCGATTTTTAAAATTTTTAAAACAATCAAGGTGAGTTTCATAAAAATCACCCTCATCATAAATAGCAAAATGACTTTCATAATATGATAAACCAAGATATAACTCTTTGTTTAAATACTCTTTAAGCTCATTTGCAAACTTTAAAAAATCACTCTGCACACTACAATCTTCTTTTAGCCAATGAATTTTATCTCGTCTTTTGCTATTATCAAGATGCAAATCTCCATCACCAGAAATGCCAGCATGCTTAAAATCTTTTTCATTTTCTGCAAAGTGTTTTAGTGCTAGTGATAGTTTTTCATCCAAAGCATTTTCAATGATTATATAACCATCATTTACTAAGGCATTTGTGATTTGTGAGTAAAGTTTTGTTTGCATGTGAGTATCGCCTATATAGGCAATACTCTAATATTACCTGAGAGTTTCTCTCTAAGAGTTGATTCAATTGCATAAAGCGTGCCTGTAGATGAACTAGCACAACCATTACATGCACCAAGATAACGAATATAAATATCAATATACTCATCATTTGTTTTGATGTCAATAATTTCCATATCTCCACCATCCATTATCAAAAATTGACGGATAGATTCATCAATGATTGCATCAACTGCTTTGATTTGTTGGACTAATGTTTTTTTAGAAAAATCACCATCAGCTCCAGCGTCAGCAGCTGCTTTCATCTTCTCTTGATCCATCTCTTTGCGAGTATCTGCTAAAATATCTACTAAGTAATATTCTCTATCTTCGTGTCCACCGGGCTTAATACAAGACTTACAAAAACCACCAGCTTTAGTATAATCTGTAATCTCTTCAACTGTTGTAAGATCATTTAATTTAATAACTTCTCTTAGTGTGTTTAATGAAACCCGGGCACATTCACAAACAATTATTTCCTCTTCAAAACTCTCAGCATCAACACCCATGTACATTCCAGCAGCTTTTTTAATAACATCATATGCCATAACCGAACAGTGCATTTTTTGTGGTGGAACAGCTGGAGTATCAGGGTCATCTCTTAGAGCCATCTCAACATCAATATTTGTAATTTTTACAGCTTCTTGAACAGTTTTACCAATACAAAGATCAGTCATAATATCGCTTGAAGCGATAGCAGTACCACAACCAAAAGATTTGAATTTAGAGTTTACAATAGTGTCTGTTTTTGGATCAATTTCCCAATAAAGGCGAACAGCATCTCCACAACTCTCAGCACCAAAATCAGCAACAATTAGTTTGTTTCCACGCCCATCAACTTCATCTTGAAATAGCTCCCCTTGGTGTTGAGGATTATTCATCAATGAGGTTACTTTATCTGAATAAGCGTCCCATAAAGATTCGCCTAACATGTCATTTTTTGCCATAATATATTCCTTTTTTTATTTCATAAAATAAGGGAACCTTTTCCCATTATTTATTACGGTATCGAAAGTAATTTCGCTACCTACGCTAACGCTAGGTTCTCTTCGCAGAGGGCCCTCTCACTAATGCTCTTTAGGGTTACGCTTTAAAACTCTGCTTCGAAAGAAGCTAGCTTTAGTACCTTAGCGGCTAGCGTAGATATTTGGAATTTGTTCAAGTATCGCTCTAATCAAATGAACGGGCTCCATCATTAACTTGTTAATGATGGTGTAACTCGCACTCTTTAACTTCGCCACCCTCTGTTGGTTGTTGTTTTGCAAAAGAAGAAGAAATCCCTCGTAAGCGCTCAACAGCTTTATTAAAATGCTCTATTGTATAATCAATCTCAGCATCTGTTGTGAAACGACTTAGACTTAGACGAATTCCAGTGTGTGCTAATTCATTATCAGTACCTATTGCTAACATTACGGTATTTGCTTCTAAGTCTTCTGATGCGCATGCGCTACCTGTTGAAGCAGCGATAGAGGCATTGTTTAGATCCCAAAGCATACTCTCCCCCTCAACACCTCTAATGGAGATTAAGATTGTATTTGGGGTACGGTTTTTTCTATCACCGACAACAAAAGTATCACTTAAATCTAAAATAGCATCTTCTAGTCGATCTCTCTTTAGTTTGATTTTAGTCATTGTATCTTCTATGTTTGTTGTAGCAAGTTCTAGAGCCTTACCCATACCAACGATACTTGGAACATTCAGAGTCCCTGAGCGACGACCACCCATATGTTCTCCCCCATGAAGAAGAGGAGTTAAAAATTGAGAATTTCTAATATACAACGCTCCAACACCCTTAGGACCATGAAACTTATGCGCACTCATTGAAACAAAGTCAATATGAACATCTTGGAGGTTAACTGGTATCTTTCCAATAGCTTGAACTGCATCTGAATGAAAAATAACATCTTTTTCTTTACAAACCTCGCCTATCTCTTTAATTGGAAATATTGCGCCTGTTTCATTTGAAGCCCACATAATTGAAACAATAGCGGTCTTGTCTGTTATGAAATTTTTTACAGTATGCGCTTCAACTACACCTTGCTCATTTACGGGCAGATAAGAAACCTTTATACCTTTTTCTTCTAACCATTTACAAGTTGAAAGAATTGATGGATGTTCAACCTCTGTTGTAATTACATGGTTTTTTCTACTACCGTTCATTAAGTCTGATACAACTGATTTCAAAACCCAGTTGTTTGATTCTGTCGCACATGATGTAAAAACGATATCATCTTTATCACTTGCATTTAAAGCATAATAAACTTGATTTATAGCTTTTTTTAATGCTGGATGCGTAGATGTCCCGAACTTATGAAGCGAGTTAGGGTTCCCGTACATCTCACTAAAAAATGGCATCATCTCCTCTACAACTTTTGGGTCTGTCATAGTAGTAGCATTATTGTCTAAATATACTTTCATTTTTTAACCTTTTATAAATAAGACTAATTTTGTCTTCTTTTACTTTTAACATAATAATAGGTTTGTTATTATGTTATGCTTAAGACAATGCTGTTTATCTGTTTACTTAATATTTATTTCAGTTATGTGATAAATTATTTACGTTATAATTTCTATCTAAATAAAATACAGGAAAAATTATATGTGTAATTTCAATAAACAAAGCGAAGATGCTAAATCTCTCATACATCTTTTTATGAAAAAAAGTGCTGAAGCTTTAGGGGGTGTTAATTTCTTACTTAATCTTATTGAAACCATGAAAACACATAAGCCAAATGCTCTAATACATAGTGGTAAAAAAATTATATCTGATGAAGCTCTAATAGAATGGAATAAGGTTGTTTTTAAAGATAAATTTGATATTTTAGAAGATGTGATTTTTAGTCACAATGGTAATGAAGCTCAAAATTTTAATATTTTAAATAATCAAAATGTAAAAAAAAGTAAAAAAATTCTAAATATGGTAAAAGCTTTAGCACCAATTGAATTTGCTGTAACTCCTAAAGATGCAGGTGAAAATGGTGGTTTTAATTTTAAAATTTTTGATAAAATCGAAGAAGGTTATGTAAGTATAAATCCAATTTTTATAGCAATGTTTTTTTGTTCAACAGAGTTTATAAAAAAAGCACTTAAGCACAATATATAGAGCCTAAAGAAAAGTTTACTTTTTTAAGCTCTTTTTCTCTTTTAGCATTTTTTTATACTCTTTTTCAAACTTTTTTCTACGAGAATAAGAGAGTTTATCTATAAATAGTATCCCCTCTAAATGATCAATTTCATGCTGTATTGCTATTGCTAAAAGACCGTTTGCTTCTAATCTTTTAGTACTTCCATCTCTATCTTGAAAGTTGACACTAATAAATTCATATCTATCTATATCTTCATAAAAAGCAGGGACACTTAAACAGCCTTCTTGGTATGTTATTTGTCCTTTTTTAGATGTAATGATAGGGTTGATCATCTCTATAAGATTATCATCGTATTGCTCATCTTCTTCGTCAGGAATATTTAGTATAAGCACCCTCTTAGCTATTGCTACTTGAATAGCTGCAAGACCAATACCATTTGTATCTATCATTAATGGATACATACTATCAAGCAGCTGATGAAGTTCATTATCAAATTTTTCAATAATTTTTGATTTTTTTCTTAAAATTTTATTTGGGTATGTTACAATATTTAAGTTCATAGATTAATTCTGATATTATTAAATAGATACTGCAAAATCTGTATTTTTATCTAGATATGCTTTTTCAATTCCATCCATTGCATTAATAATAATTTCTTCAACTGAATTAGATGAATTTATATCTGTAATACCTATAGCAAGCTTAAGTTTAATTTCGTTGTCTGCTAAGAAAAAATTTGAATTAGAAACAAGATCTACTAAACGCTCACTTGTCTTTTTAGCATTTTCTAAACTAGTATGTTTAAGCAGCATAGAGAATTGACCACCACCATAGTACGCAACAGTATCACTTCTTCTTGAAGTTTTTAGTAAGAGTCTGGCTACTGTTCTAGTCATTAATATAGTAGCTTTTTCATTATTAATCCCTTTTATTAGTTTTTTACTTAGTTCAATCATTATAAGCGATGAGCTATGCTTAAACTCACTAACAAGAGCTGTCTCTTGTTCAATCTTAGTTAATAGATATCGTTTATTATATACACCATATTTATTATCAAAAATTGTTTCATTTTCAACATTTTTAATAACTTTTGCTGTTTCATCATAATGACTTTTTAGGCTAATATTTTGTTTTTTTAGAATACTGTTAAGCTTTAAAACATCACCTCCAAGAGCGGAAATTATATTTTTTGAACCAATGTCATCTTTAGAGTCATCAAGTTCATCTTTTCGTTTTTGAAGAATTTTTGTCATCAAGGAGATATTTTTGTAAAGAGCAGCAGTTATATTTAAAATACTTTTAATAGAGGAAAAACTTTGTCTTAAATTTTGTTCAAGTGAGATTGTGTTTTCAGCATCATTGTTCTCTTCAAGCTCAAGCATAGACATAATTTGTTTACGAAAATTTTCACTTTTATCTTCTAGAAGTCTATCAAAATAGAGTGAAAAATTATTCGGAGTTGGCGGAAGATTATTTTTGATTAGTGATTTTAATACTTCTTTAGAAAATATTTCAAGATCACTATTTAGTTCAGCACCAGAAGGTTTTTTTTTAGAAGGACTAACATTTACAGAATCACTACCTTTGATATCTCTACGTTGTCTATTTTTTAGTGATCTTGTCATATTAAATCTCCTACTCTTTTTCGCTTTTGTTTAATACTTTATCAATCATGCCGTATTCTACACTCTCTTTAGCACTCATATAATTATCACGATCAGTATCTTTTTCTACTTTTTTAACACTTTGACCTGTATTTTTTGCTAAAATCTCATTTAACTCTCTTTTCATTCTAAGTATCTCATTAGCTTGAATCTCTATATCAGTAGCTTGACCTTGAGCGCCGCCTAATGGTTGATGAATCATAACTCTAGCATGTGGAAGAGCGTATCGTTTACCTGCCTCACCACTTGAAAGAAGAAATGCTCCCATACTTGCTGCTTGACCTATACATATTGTTGATACACTTGGACGAATATAGTTCATTGTATCATATATTGCCATCCCAGCAGTTACAACACCACCAGGAGAATTTATGTAAAAATAGATATCTTTTTCAGGGTCTTCTGCTTCAAGAAATAAAAATTGAGCAACAATTGAAGAAGCAACTTGATCATTTACTTCACCACTAAGCATCACAATTCTATCTTTTAAAAGACGAGAGTAGATATCATAAGAGCGTTCACCTCGTCCGGTTTTTTCTACTACATAAGGGATATAATTCATTTTATTTCATCTTTGCGTCTAAAATTCTGCTTAGTACTTTATCTTCTACCATAGACATTTGAATTGCGGGAATATATCCAGCGTCTTTATATTGCTCATAAGTTTTTTTTGGGTCTTGACCTGTTTGCATCGCTTCAAGATAGATAGTTTGCATAACTTCTTGCTCATCAACCTTAAGAGCCATTTTATTAGCTAAGGCATCAATAATAAAAGTAGCTTTCACGCTTTGAGTAGCATCTTCTCGGAAAGTATCACGAAGTTCTTTTAGTTTTTCTACATTTTCGCGAAGCTCTTTAATCTCATCTTCACTCATTGATTGTGCTTTTTTATTTAGAGATAAATCTATCTCTTGCTCTATTACAAACTCTGGTAAGTCAAACTCCATTGAAGATACTAAAGTTTCTAAAAGAGCTGGTTTTAACTCCTCTGCATAAAGTTTAGTCATCGCTTCATTTTCCATTTGAGCTTTAATTTGTTCTTTTAAAACATCTACGGTAGCTTCTTTATTGTCAGGGAGAAATTTTTTAGCTAATTCATCATCAATTTCAACTTTTTGTTTTTCCTTAATTCCTACTACTTTAACTTTGAATACCACATCTTTGCCAGCTAACTCTTTGCCTTGATAATCTTCAGGAAAAGTAACATTAACCTCAACCTCTTCATCTCTTTTAGCACCAACTAGTTGATCTTCAAAACCATTAATAAATTGAGCAGAACCAATTACTAGTTCAAAATTGCTAGCAGCTCCACCTTCAAAATTTTTACCATCAAGGAAACCTTCAAAATCAAGAACAGCAGTATCGCCCTCTTTTAACTTGCGGTTTTTTTTAATATCGACGACTGGAGCTTGAGATTGAGCTAACTCTTTAATTCTTGTAGTTACATCAGCAGCTTTAACTTTTGGTTTAGTAAACTCTTTTGCGTAAGAAGCATAATCACCAAGGTCAATCTTTGGACGCATTGCAATTTTTACAGCTACCTCTATTTTATCATCACTTTTATCAAATTTAGAAATATTTGGCTCACCAATTAAGGATTCATTAGAAATTCCCATCTGCTCTAAGCCTTTACTTAAAACCTCTCTTAAAGCCTCAGCTTCAGCATCTTGAACAAGTTTGTCGCCATGTTGTTGTTTAATTACAGCTACAGGAACTTTTCCTTTACGAAAGCCCTGAACATTTGCAGATTTAGCATACTCTTTAGCAATTTTATCTATGTAAGAGTCTATCACTTTTTTATAAATTACTGCTTCAATTACAGCGTTAGCACCATTAGTTTGATTTGATTTGATTTCCATCAATTTCCTTTTGTATTTCTATCGTTTTTTTCAGTATTACCAAAAATCCAATTATTATTTTGGGTAATAGTATCAAAAATCTGCTTTTAATTAGCTTTTGCATAATTTTAGCTTAAAATTTTTGTTATTTATAGTTATCCTTGATATAATTGGGCATGCAATTACTCTTAGCTTTATTTTATTTCTTTTATTTTGCCCTTGTTGGTGTGTATGTTATATTTTTACCAAAAGTGTTAGAGCTTAGTGGTTACAGCGCTATTGATATTGGGATAATTTTTGCAGCAGCTCCACTTGTTCGTTTCATCGTTCCATTTTTGTTTATAAAAGGTTTTAAGCTTGACGCTCGAAGCTTTAACTTTGCACTGAGTATTATGATACTTAGTGCTATCTCTTTTTATTTTTCTTTAGATAGCTTTTACAAACTACTTTTTTCAAACATCGGTATTGGTGTTGGGATGAGCTTGATACTTCCATATATTGAGTTAATTTCGTTAAATAATTTAGGTAAAGAAAAATATGGAAAAATTAGACTTTTTGGCTCAGTAGGTTTTATCTTAGTATCACTGGTGGTAGTTAAATTTTTAGATCCCCCAAGTTTAGCACTTTTATATCTTTTAGTTATCTCATTTTTTGTAGTGATTATCGCTTATGTAATAGTTCAAGGGCAAAAGGAGATACTAAATAAAACAAGTAAAGAAAAAAATGACATAAATATACTAAAAGATTGGAAGCTTTGGTTGGGTCTAACTCTTATGCAAGTTGGCTTTGGTCCATTTTATAATTTCTTTACCATATATGAGACAGATTTTGGGTTAAGTCTTGACATGATAATATATCTTTGGTGTTTTGGAGTTGTAGTAGAAGTTTTTATGCTTTTTTTTCAAGGAAGATTTTTACGAAATAATCTACTTTTGGTTTTACAAATCACAACATTTATAACTGCAATTAGGTGGTTTTTAGTATTTTTATTTCCACAAAATTTGCCAATATTATTTTTCGCACAAAGCTTACATGCTCTCTCGTTTGCACTATTTCACTCAGCAGCTATTAGTTATTTATTTGTCTTGTATAAGCATAAATCTTTAGCTCAACAATTTTTCTCAGGGATAACTTATGGATTTGGATCATTTATTGGGGCATTATATAGTGGATATATGTACGAATATTTTCCAGAATATCTGTTTTTAAGTGCTAGCATAGTTGCATTTTTAGCATGTTTAAGCATCTATTTTTGGGGTAAGAAAAAACATGACATAGATGTTGTTAATACAAAGTCGTTATAATGAAACATTATAAAAGGAGAGGGTTATGAAAAAATTAGGCTTAGGTTTATTGTTCATAGCAATTATGGTAGGAGTTACAGGTTGTGGCAAAAATACTCCAACAGTAGCAGAAAAAAAAGTAACAAAAAAGTTTCAGTTTAGTAATGCTAAATTAAATTTAACACAAGCTATTGAAACAGAGATAGAATATCATACGCAAAAAGAGTTAGAGATTATTTTGAATGGTAAACTTACAAAATTATTAGAAGATAATAAAATATTATCTGAAAACACTCAAATGAATACACTAGTTATTAATGTTAACTATCAAAGAAGATTTGTGGGTGATGAAACATCTATGCCATCTGATTCATTAAGGTATCCTAAGTATTCATATTCAATAGAAATTATAGATACTAATAAATCAATAAATACTATAAATAAAAATAACTTAGCTTTTAAAGGCGGACTTAAAATGAATTTAAAAGTAATAGCAGGGACATTGAGAGATAAAAAATATGAATTAGAGTTTATTGATGCCCTAGCAAATACAATTGTAGAGGATATAAAAAATCTTAATTAAGAATAAAAGTAAAACATGTCAATTTGTCATATTTTTAAAAATTAAATAAAAAAATTGCTATCGTTTGATGATTTGTATTGATACGAAGGAGATTTTATTATGAAAAAAGTATCTTGCGCAACTTATGAAGGACTTAATGCAAAAGTGGTTCATGTTGAATCAACTTTAACTAAGGGTTTGCCATCTTTTAGCGTAGTTGGGATGGCTAGCACATCGATAAACGAATCAAAAGAGCGTGTTAAATCAGCACTTTTAAGTAACGATTTCTCCTTTCCACCAAAACGAATAACATTATCTTTAGCCCCATCTGATGAGAAAAAAGAGGGATCTCAATTTGATTTGAGCATAGCTTTAATGATTGCTTTAAATACTATGGATGATGATTTTAGTGATTGGTTTGTATTTGGTGAGTTAGGGCTTGATGGTGCAGTTAAAGAGAACAACAAACTGTACCCACTTATGTTATCACTTGCAAATCAGAAGCTAGTTCAAAAAGCTATAGTTCCATATGCTTCTCTTGATAAACTTTCAAAAATCCCAAATATTGAGTTTTATGGAGTGAAAACGCTTAAAGAAGCGATAGATTTATTAAAAAATCAAACCACAGTAAGTCCAAGCATAAAACAAAGTAGTATCGATTATCCTAGCTATAAAATCAAAGATGAAGAGTATTATTATATAAAAGAATATGAAGATGATTTTGTAGATGTCAAAGGTCAAGAGGTAGCAAAAAGAGCAGCACTTATATCAGCATCTGGATTTCATAATATTTTGTTTGAGGGAAGTCCAGGATGTGGTAAGAGCATGATAGCCAAAAGATTAAAATATATCTTGCCACCTATGAGTAGTGATGACATACTAGATGTTGCAAAGCTTCAAGCATTGGATTATGTTGAGCCAGATTTTAAACCACATAGAAATATGAGAAGTCCTCACCACAGCTCAACTCTAGCTAGTGTGTTTGGAGGTGGCTCTTTTAAAGCCCAGATTGGCGAAGTTGGTTTAGCTCATAGAGGAATTTTGTTTTTTGATGAACTACCACATTTTTCTAAAAATGTATTAGAAGCGCTAAGAGAGCCTATGCAAGATGGAAAAATACGCATATCAAGGGTGAATTCAAAAGTAGAGTATCCAGCGGATTTTCTTTTTGTTGGGGCTATGAACCCTTGTCCATGTGGAAATTTACTAAATGAATTTCGCGAATGTAGGTGTAGTGAGTTGGAGATACAAAGGTACAAAAACAGATTATCAGACCCATTTTTAGATAGGATTGATTTGAGTGTAAGTATGCAAAGCGTAGATGTAGAAGATAAAGCTAGTTATACATCAAAAGAGCTTCATAAAATGGTAGTTCAAAGTCATATTTTTGCAAAAAAAAGAGGTCAAAAAAGTTTTAATGCTAAACTTAATGATAGAGAGATAGAGAGATTTTGTGTGTTAGACGATGAGGCACAAAATACTTTAGATATAGCAATTGGTCGTTTTGACTTGTCATTTCGTGGTATAAAAAAAGTTCAAAAAGTTGGACGCACTATCGCCGACTTAGATTCTTGTGATGTTATAGGCAAAAAACATATTTTAGAAGCTCTTAGTTATAGAAGAAGATAGTATAATTAGATTATGAAAAAATATATACTTTTTGACAACGATGGTGTACTTGTTGAGACAGAAATTTATTATTTTAAATCAAGTAAAAGAGTATTAAAAGAGTTTTTTTCACTTGATTTAGAATTTGATACTTATATGGAGATAATGGCTCGTGGTGGAAGAGCTTGGGAGATAGCAGAGGCTCAGGGTATTGCTCAAAAAGAGATCATACAAGCACGAATAAAAAGAGACATATATTATCAAGATTATATAAAAAATGAAGATATTGCTATAGAGGGTGTCCAAAATATTTTAAAAGAACTATCTAAAAAATATAAAATGGGGATAGTGACAACTTCAAAAAGAGCTGACTTTGAATTGATTCACAAAACAAGAGAATTGGTTGATTATATGGACTTTACACTTTGCTTAGAGGACTATAAACGCCCAAAACCACACCCTGAACCATACTTAAGTGGATTGAAAATTTTTAATGCAAATAAAAAAGAAGCAATAGTAGTTGAAGATTCACAAAGAGGATTAACATCAGCCTATAGAGCAGGAATAGAGTGTGTTATAGTTCACAATAATTTTACTGCTTCACATGATTTTTCAAAGGCTACTCATAAAATAGATAAACTCGCGGATTTAAAAGCATTATTATAAGAGCTAACCTTTTTTTGTTAGTTCTGTAGCTAGTTGAACATAAGAATTTATATTTAGTAGCAGTAGGTCTATTAATTTAGGATCAAAATGTTTGCCTCTCTCTTCTTTAAAGAAAACAACTACATCTTCTACTTCCCATTTTTCTTTATAAACGCGTTTAGATAAAAGAGCGTCAAAAACATCAGCAATAGCCACAATACGAGCATATATTGATATATTTTCCCCTTTTATTCCTCTGGGATATCCTGTCCCATCATACTTTTCATGATGCTCATGAGCAATGATGGCGGCAATTTGTAAAACTTCACGCTTAGAATTATTTAAAATCTTATATCCAAGTGAAGCATGTGTTCTCATATATGCATGCTCCTCTTTAGTTAGCTTTGCTGGCTTATTTAAAACAGCATCTATAATCCCAATTTTTCCTATATCATGAAGTGGTGATGCAATCTCTATAAGTTTTACCTGCTCATCGCTTAGTCCATAATCTTTAGCAATTTTTGTACTTATCGATGCTACACGATTCGTATGCATATTGGTATCACCTGCTCGAATCTCCTCTATCTGTCCAATTACAATCATTGTATCTTTAAGTGTTAATTCTATCTCTTGGTTTAAAATTTGAAGTTCTTTATTTTTTTGCTCAAGGCTATCCTCATGCTCAATAATACTCTTGTTAAATTTATTAACATTATTGGCAACATCTTCAAACTCTTTACTCTCATATTTTGAACTATTTATATCTTTATGTAAATCATAAGCTATTTCTGCATCGTTAAGGATATTTACAAGTGGTTTACGAATATAGCGCTCTATTACATGAAACATATTAAATATTATTATTAAAGCAAATAAAAGAAGCACACCAATAATCAAATAGCTATTTTTAAGTACAAAATTTTGATACGCTCCAATTTGCATAGTAATACTCACAGCTCCTAGTACCGCACCCTCTTCAACTTGATGACATACCATACAATTAAAATCTCCTTTTGAACTTGCTATATAAGGTACAACTGCTTCAATCAAATTTTGAGTATCTCTCCACTCTATATAGGTCTCTTTTTTCTCTAAAATAGCTTTAAGACTATTCGTTAATTTTTTTTCTGATAAGTTAGATTCACCATACTCTTTTATAACAGTATCTCCGCGAATAATTTCAATAGAGGTTATGTCATGTACAGAAGATATTTCATTTAAAAAATACTCCCTCTTGTCCATAATTCCAGCTTTCATATGTGAAGTAAGCCCAGCTTTTACAATTTGAGAAACTGAATGAACTTTATTTTCCACAACAAATTGAAAAAAGTTTCTATAACCAATAGCGATAATAACAACTATGATTAACATAGCTATAATAAACACTTGTAAAAGACGGGTTACCGTAATTTTTTTGATACTCTGCTTTTGCAATACTTTATTTCCATTTTTATAATTGTTTCTTTATAAAGATATTAACCTACTGCTGCTTAATTGTTATTTATATGTTGTAATTTCACTAGGTAACTTTTACATCAGCCTCCACATTTTCCAGGAGCACACTTCATAACAGATTCTTTTTCCATCGAACCCCCACACTTTCCAGGGGCACACTTCATAGCAGATTCTTTTGTCATAGAAGTTCCACATTTTCCAGTTCCACATTTAACACTTAATATACCACTATCTTTATCACGGACACAATCATAAGCTTCTTTAGTAGTTTTAGCATTAATTACACACGATTTTCTAGAATCATTATCACGCATCTGCTCTAGCATATTTTTTTTCTTTTTCTCTAAAGCTGAATTTCCATCAAACATATTCGCACCACATTTTCCAGCGCCACATTTCATCCCACCTTCAAGTGAAGATTCACCTTTATCAACATCTTTAACTTCACATCCACTAATTAGCAAAACCAAAACAATAGCTAATAAATATTTCATTTTAAACCTCTTTTTTTAATTGTGTTTTTGAATATATCTCAAATAATATAGGAATTATAACAAGACTTAGCACGGCAGAGGAAACAACCCCTCCAAGCATCGGTGCGGCAATGCGTTGCATCACTTCACTTCCAACTCCAGTTATATACATAATTGGCGCAAGTCCAGCAATTATTGCAAAAACTGTCATAAGCTTTGGTCTAACTCTTTGAACAGCACCCTCATAAATTGCCTCATTGAGATGCTCTAAAGTATACTCATCTTTGTACTTCTCTCTAGCTTCATTAACGCTCTCTTGCAAGTAAACTATCATAACAATGGCGGTTTCAGCAGCAACTCCAAGAAGTGCTAAAAAACCAACTATCACGGCGATACTCATAGAAAATCCTAGTATATCTATATAAATTAGACCACCAAGTAATGCAAAAGGTAGAGTAAAAAATACTATTAGAGTTGGAACCATACTATTGAGTGCGAAATATATTAAAACTAAGATACTAAGCAATACAGCAGGTATAATCCAAACTATCTTTTGCATTGCCGACTCTAAATACTCAGATTGTCCAGCCCACTCTATATAATAACCACTCTCAAATTTAATCTCATCCATAAGTGCTTGCGCATCTTGCTTATAAGCAGTAGCACTAACTCCTTCATTTGGAGTTATATATATAAAAGTTACAGGAGCTGCCATCTCTGATTTTATAACTGATGCACTTTGTCTGTAGCTAACCTCTCCAAAGGTAGATAATGGCACAAACCCTAGTTTAGTTTTTATCTTAATATCTTTTATAGAGTTAATAGAACGACGCTCTCCCTCATCTAAACGCAAAGTAATTGGGTAACGCTCTAGCCCTTTATACATTGTAGATACTCTCATACCACCAATAGCTAGCGATGTGTATTGCAACAATACATCTTTTGTCAGTCCATAGCGCTGAAGGGATTCTTCATTTATATCTATATCTAGATAATATCCGGCACTAGCTTGATCTGCAAAAACAGATAAAGTTTTGTCAAAACCACGAAGTTTTTCCTCTATTATTTTTCCATACTTTTGTAATCCATCAGCATCTTGGCCATAAAGTTTTATACCAAGTGGTGTACGAATCCCAGATAAAAGCATATCTATTCTACCGCGTATTGGATATGTCCAAGAATTTGTCAAACCTGGAATTTGCAGAGCATCTTCCATCTCTTGTCTAAGTTTAGAGTATGTCATACCCTCACGCCATTCACTTTGTGGTTTAAAAGTTATAATGGTCTCTAGCATCCCTAGTGGTGCTGGGTCTGTTGCTGTGCTTGCTCGTCCAGCTTTACCAAATACAGTCTCAACTTCTGGAAATGATTTTATAATCTTGTCTGTTTTTTGTGTTAATGCTTTACTTTGATCAATACTAATTCCATAAGGTGTTACAGGCATATACATAAAAGTTTGCTCATTTAGCATTGGCATAAATTCCCATTTAAGACCCTTATATAGTGGATACATATATGCTAAAGATGCCAAAATTATAACTATCACTATATATTTAAACTTTAGTCCATACACAATAACTGGATGGTAAAGCCATATAAAGAATCTGTTTAAAGGATTTTTGTTTTCAGGCAATATTCTCCCTTTTACAAAAAATACCATTAAAACAGGGACAAGAGTTATGCTTAAAATTGCTCCAGCTGCCATGGCAAATGTTTTTGTAAAAGCTAATGGTGTAAAAAGTTGTCCCTCTTGACCTGTGAGTGCAAAAATTGGTAAAAAAGATACCACAATTAAAGAAAGTGCAAAGAATATAGGGCGCCCAACTAGTTGAGAAGATTTTAAAATAATATTTATCCGCTCTTCATTATTTGGTATGCGACCCTCTCTGGCTTCAAACTTATGCAACATCTTATGTGCATTTTCAATCATCACAATACTCGCATCAACCATCGCCCCAATAGCAATAGCAATCCCACCCAAACTCATGATATTTGAGCCAATTCCAAAAAGATACATCAGTAAAAATGTAGTACCAACTGTTAACGGAAGAACAATTAAAACTATCAAAGATGAGCGAAAGTGCATCAAAAATAGACCAATTATAATTACAACAATAATAGACTCTTCAATAAGAGTAGTAGTTAATGTATCAACCGCTTTTTCAATTAAAGATGAGCGATCATACACAGTTACAACATCTACATCATCTATTTTTAACTCTTGCATTTTTTTGTCTATGCGTTTTATTGCGGAGTAAACATCTTCACCATAACGAAGAAGGACTATTCCGCCAACAACTTCACCCTCACCATTTAAATCTGCAACACCACGACGAGCAGCGGGGGTAAGTTCTACTCTAGCAATATCTCCAAGTGTAATCCCAACACCTTCTTTTTGTGTAACTACAAGTTTTCTAATATCTTCTAAATTTTTTACATAACCTTTTGCTTGAACCATCCACTCAAAGCCATTTTCAATTACTATTCGCCCACCAGTGTCGTTGTTGTTTGCTTTTAAAACCTTAGCAACATCATTAATGCTTAAGTTATAACGAATTAAATTATCATTATTTATGCTTACTTGATAGGTAGGAATAAATCCACCAATAGATGCTACTTCACTAACTCCATCTACACCCATAAGTGCATATTTATAATAATAATCTTGCAAAGTTCTTAATTCTGCCAAGTTTTTTGTCTTGGATGTTAAGGCATATTGATAAACCCAACCAACGCCTGAAGCATCTGGACCAAGCGAGACCTCCATAGAACTTGGCAATTGAGATTGTATAGATGATAATTGCTCTAACACGCGACTTCTAGCCCAATAAAGATCAGTATTTTCTTTAAAGATGATATATATCAAACCATTTTCATAAGTAGAATACCCACGAACAGTATCTATGTTTGCAATTGCCAAAAATTGAGAAACAAGAGGATATGTACCCTGATCTTCAATAATTTCAGGCGATTGTCCAGCCCAATTTATTTGTACAATTACCTGAGGCGGCGATAAATCTGGAAGTGCATCAAGTGGTGTATTTTTTACTGAATAGTATGAGCCCATTGTTATAAATAAACTCATCATTAAAATAAGAAACTTATTCTTTATACTAAATTCTATTAATTTTTCAATCATCTATTTTCCTTCTTATTTTGCATATACATTAGTAAAGAGAATTTATTTGTGCGTCTGAATCCATCATAAACAAGGCATTATTTACAACTTCATCACCCTCATTTAAACCATCAATAATTGCGTAATTATTTGCATCAAGCATTTTTACATCTACTTCCAGTGGTTCATACTCACCCTCATATTCACCAACCATAAAAACATAATGTGTTGCATTTTTACGAATAACTGCTGTTGTTGGTAATACTAATTGAGTTTCTTCATCTTTGAGTGATATTATTGTTGTGTACATCCCTGGGAAAAGTGCATTTGAAGTGTTTTTTACACTAAGTCTTAGCGTTAGAGTAGCTATGTTTGGGTCTAGGTGTGGGTATAAAAACTTACTACTTGTTTTATATATTTTATCAATCCCTTTAAAGCTAAGTTCATAATTAGAAGTAGTTGAAAGTCTTGCTCTGTCCTCTTCAAATAGTTTTACTTCAACCCACACTTCGTCAAGATTTACAATCCTAAAAAGTTGTTGCTTTGCTTTAAACGCAGAGCCTTTCTCAATACCCTTAATAAACACATAACCATCTACAGGTGAGTATATAGTTGTATTTGGTGATGCTTTTTTGTTTTTTATAATATTTTTTATCTCTTTATTATCAATACCCAAGAGTTGTAATTTTAATTTAGCGCTCTCTAGCATCTCTTTATTTTGACGTTTTTTTGTGTAATTATAAGTATTTAAATACTCATCTTTTGCCTTAAAAACCTCTGGAGAATACACAGTAGCTAAAGCCTGACCTTTTTTAACTTTTTTATAAATTTTATCTGCATTAAGAGTAACTACATAACCACCAAAGCGTGGTGAAATATCATACATACGAGATTGATCCATAGTTACATAGCCATAGTTTTTTATACGCTCACTTCTAACCTCTTTTTTTACTTTTACTGTTTGAACACTAAAAAGTTGTTCAACTGTTGCCTCTTTTGCCAAAGCTATTAGTGGCAAAGTTATCATAAATAATTTTATTATTATTTTCATTTTAATTCTCCTAGTAGGGCTGAAATTTTTGCATCTGCCTTGTTGAAATTAGCTACTGCTGTTATGCTTTTTTGCTCTAATTTTAATTTTTGTACTAAAATATCTATATATTTAAACAGATCACTACCTGCTGAGATACTAGAACCGCTTAACTTAAACATATGTTGTATTTGAGGCAGTGCTTCATCGTTGATAATATGATAAATATCATATTGAGACTTCATTTGAGTATAAGTAGCTTGTAGTTTTGAAGTTATAGCTTTTGTTGTATCTTCTTTTAAACTTTGTGCTGATAGCGTGAGTTTTCTAAGTCTCTCTTCTTTATAGTCTTCGCTTGAATATATTGGCAAATTAATACCCAAACCAAATGTAGCATAGTTGTCATAATCTTTTCGATATGAATAAGAAGCCAATAAATTAATATCTGGATAATTATTTATCTTAGCTACATCTACCATAGCTTGAGTTTTTTTAATCTGCTTATCTCTTAAAAGGATATCTTTGTTATTAGATAAACCTTGTGCTAGAGTGTCTATGTTTTTCATATCTTTTATACTTAAATCTAAGTACAAGTTTTTAACTTCAAAAGAGGTCAAATATGAAAGATTATAGTAAGACATAGCTATTTTAGAGTCCAAAATACTTTTTTCAATACGCAAATCTGACAAAGTTAATTCTGCGGACATAATCCCCATATGCTGGTCACTTGATGTCATTGTATAAGATTCAAAAAGCTTTATATTTTGTTTTGTTAAATCTATATAATTTAAAATAATTTTATAAAGTTCTTGAAATTCCCAAATTGTATATGCCTGATTTTTTATCTCATTTACTAAATTTACTTTTGCTTCATTTAGCTTCTCAATCAATATCTCCTCTTCTACTAAAGCTACATATTTTAAACTATCTCTTTTTCCATAATATGGAATTTTTTGCTGTATAGCTAATGTTTTACGACTCATCTTCTCTTTTTCATCAAGGGTATTTTGAGAATAAGATAAAGTTGGATTAGAAAATTGATTTGATAAATCAATATCTGATTTATTTGCCGAGATACGGTGATTTATAGACTCTAAAGAAGGGTTTTTTTGTAGAGCTTTAACTATAATCTCATCCAAAGTTATTGCATATAGCTGTGAGCCAATAAACAATAAAAGAAAAATTAATTTTTTCATAAACAATCTCCTAAATATTTATTGAAGTTTTAACGCGTGATTTTTTACCCTCAGTTGGTGTAATAAAAATATGCACTTGCCAAGTCCCACTCATAGGAATATTTACCTTAACTTCATACTTACCATTGCCTAAATCCTTTGCTTGTGCTGTTGATTTCATTGCAGGCATCCCTGGCATTGCAGGCATAAATATTTTAACACTAACTTTCGCACCGCTTGGAGCCTTACTTTTTTGAGTTACATTTAATACTAAAGTGTTAAAACCAACACTAAGTGGTTTTTGCGAACTCATATGTACCTTTGTTGTTTTAAACTCAATGTTTTTAACAAAGGGTGCTGCATCTAATGATGAAAAGGCTAAAATAGCCCCTAATATAATTGCTAGAATTTTCATAATCTACTTCCTATTTATGTGATTTATCTAATTATATTTATATTATGTGTAGTCTCTGTGTAAATCATTGTATAATTGCAAATATAATACTAAAGGCTCTACTATTTTACTAAATGACCTATCAATACTAAAACAATTCCAACATTTTTGTCATAGAAATAAAGTTACTGACTTTGAAAAAGGTTTCGAATTTTTTGCTGTATTTGGTGGTTTAGATGAGCAAATTAATGTAACTCAACCACTCTTTGAAGTGATAAAAACAAAACTACTAGAGAGATATGGTCTTGTACATAAAGCGGTTTGCAACCTTTACAATTCAGGGTCTAGTACTCAAAATATTTTATCTTCAGTAGCTTTAGGCGATGGACGGGAACATGCTGTATTTAAAAGAGCTAGAGTAACTACTGGTGATGGTGAAGAGATTGTTGATGAGTTAGTGCGTGATGGGATTATAACATCTGCAAGAGCAAAGCCTATGGGGCATCTAAATGTTGAACAAGGGACTTTATCTGATAAACTTTACTTTCAAAGCCCTTTTTTGCGTTTTTGGTTTGCTTTTGTATCACCACTTTTTAAAGGTATTAAAGATGGTAATTATGATGAAGTTAAAGAAAGATTTGATAACCGTTTTAGTGAGTTTTTAAACTTAATCTTTGTGCAATTGTCTCAAGAGTTACTAAAACAAAAGTTTCAAGAAGATTGGCTAAGTGATGTTAGAAGTTACTGGGACAAAGATATAGAGCTTGATATTATGGCTAAAACCAAATCAGGTAAACTCATCGTTGGTTCATGTAAATACTCAAACTCAAAAGTAAAAAAAAGTGAACTCACTTCTTTGCAAAAAAAATGTAAAGTATCAGGTATAAACGCAGAAATTTTTGTACTTTTTTCAAAAAAAGGTTTCTCCAATGAGCTTAAATCACTAAAGGGCGAGAACCTAAAGCTATATAGTGTTAAAAATTTTAAATCTCTTACTAAAGAAGGCAAATAATATGTCAGAAATAAATATAAAACATCAAAAACATCGTACACACCCTGTACTAAAAGAGAGAAAACTAGAACTGCTAAAACAACTTCTCCAAACTAATAAAGATAAAAACATAATCGTTGTTAGCTCAACAAAAAATGATGAATTAGATAGTATTGATTTAGAAAATGTGACAATTATAGATGATAAAACTCTTTATAACGACAAAGAGTTGAAAACAAACCTAATTATAAGTTATGATGTACCAGAAGTGGCGTTAGTGTATATTTCAAGGCTTTCTCATTCAGATGATGGTGCTTTAATTTTATTACAAGAGGATCAACAAAACCTAATCTACCCAATTGAGACACTTCTTGGTCGCGCTATAAAACAAGAGGTAATTGCTGGATTTGAAGTTGAGGTTGCAGTTGTAGAAAAAACAAGAGAGTTTAAGTCTTCATACAATGATAAAAAGTCTTTTAAACCAAGAGGCGACAAGAAACCTTATGGTGATAAAAAAACCTACGGTAATAAAAAAGAATTTTCTAAAGATGGCAAAAAGCCATATGACAAGAAAAAAACTAATCCTAAGAAAATAGGACGGACTATTACTATAAAGAGTTTAAAGAAAAAGGACTCTTAAAATTTATTTTTTTGAACATCTTTAGATATCTCTGTTGCCATCTCTTTAACTTCAACTGTAACTATATCTACCTTACTGACTGTAGTTGCATTTTGCGTAGTTATATTATCAACCTCTGCAATCGCTTCATTAATGTTAGAAATATTAGTGCTTTGCTCATCAATACTAGCACCAATATCAGTAATAGACTGGGTTAAAACATTAATATTTGCGTTTATCTCTGATAACGATTTTTGAGTTCGCTCAGCTAGTTTTCTTACCTCATCAGCAACCACAGCAAACCCCCTACCATGCTCTCCTGCTCTAGCTGCTTCAATAGCTGCATTTAGCGCTAAAAGATTTGTTTGCTCGGCAATATCAGAGATGATAGAGACAACAGATTTTATGTCATTTGATTGACAAATAACCTCTTTGGCTTTTTGAGAGGTGTCTTTACTCGCAATGTCAACATTTTGCATAGTTAATGCTGTTTCTTTTAAGCTAGTTGCTTGATGTGTTGAAGCACTATTTAGCTCTTGCATTTGAACTTCTAAAATATCTGCTTTTTCTAAAAGTTTATTAGAACTCTCAAATGAGTTTTTAAGCATTGAAACAATTGCACCTTTTAGCTGTCTTATATCTTTGATTAAAGTATCTAGCTCACTATTTTTTTCTATACCATCAAGTTTCAAATCTTGAGTATAGTCATAGTTAGAATAATTTTTAAGAGTTTCATTTATAGTTGTGAACCTCTCTTTTAAACTCTCTAGTGCAAAATTTAAAGTGGTTTTTAACTCTTGTAGACTTGGGTTAGTTGTAGATGCTTGAATATGTGTAGAAAAAAGTCCACTTGCTACTTTTTTCATAACAGATTCGGTATCATTTAAAAAGATATTATCTTCTTCTATAGCCTTTTTTGTTTTTGAGATATTTGTATTTACAACTTTAGCCATATTTCCAAGCTCATCATCAGAGCTATCATCTAGTAAACTTACATCATCTTTTTTTCTATTTATATAATCAAAAAAGTTCACTAAGCCTAGTTGAAATTTATTTATAGAACGTGTAATACCATTAGAGATTATCATTGAAAAAAGCATTATAAAAATCACCAATATCAATATAATTATAGAGGTAGTGTATAGAGAAGTTTTTTCATTTGATACTCTATCTTGTAAGCTTTTCTCTAAAGTGCTAGATAGATAATCATCTACCTTTTTTAGTAGATCTATTTTAGCTGTAATAGTATCAAACCAATACTTATAATCTATTCCAAAACCACCAATACTTTTAACATTAAAAGCTATCTCTCTCATTCGATTTACTTCATCTATATACTTACCAGATACAGTTTTGTTATAAAACCCTATCATTTTTGGATTTGCTGATTTTTGAAAAGCTACTAAAAAAGCATCTTGCTCAGTTACTAATTTTGTAAATTTATCTTTCATATTTGGTAAAAATTTATTTCTTGCAAATGTATTTGACATAACAGCACGCTCTATCCCTGCACGCTCTTTGCTCATACAAAAACTATACCAAGCAAGTAGGTCTCTCGCTTCATTTGCCGTTTTTGCATTCTTAGTTATTGCCCCTATCATATTTATGAAAATAGCATGCATATTTGTATAATAACCAATAACTTTAGCACCACCCATCGATAGTGAAGATGCACCTTTTCTTATCTCTTTTAACTTAGATAACTCTGCTAACCCTTGTTTTAAGTACTGTTTTGCTTCTTTATTTAGAGTTGATGTACCTAATTTTTTCAAAGTGTTTTGCATTATTTTTATTTTTTTATCTGTTAATAATCTTTGCTTAGAAAGCCTTTGTGTAAATTTTTGCCCCTTGCTTCCAACATAGCCCGCTGTAGCACCCCTCTCTTTTTGTGTTTCATGAACAAGGTTACTTATAGATACAGCCAACTTAACACTTTTAATGGTATTGTTATTTGTAGCTCTAATCTGTTTAATAATATAGTTTTCAGTTTTTTTAAGAAGTCCTAATTTGCTTGAGATTGTATCAAACCAGTAGGTAGCATCTACACCAAACCCACCTATCCCTTTTTCTTTGAGTACAACATCTCTCATTCTTTTTACTTCTCTAACCGAATCATCATCTAATGTTTTAGTATAAAATGCTTTGGCTTCATCGGATGCATACTCATTAAAACTAACCAGAAAAGAGTTTTGTGCAGCTATTAGATATGAAAATTTCTCTCTAGCATCATCTTTAAAATAATCAATCGCAGTTATATTTGTGCCAATAGCACGCTCTATCCCAGATCTCTCTTTAATCAACAAAAAGTTAAGATAAGCGACAATTTGTTTAGTCGCCTCTGGAGATTTTGATGTATTTGAGATTTTTACTATTGTGTTTAAGAACTTATCATTCATTTGAGTATAATAATGTATAGCATCTTTAGTCTTTATGTTTAAACTATCAACTTTTGATCTAATGCTAGCAACTTGTGATATGTCTTTTAGTGCGGCGTTCATTGCAGTTGCAGTTTTTGTATCTATATCTTTTAAATCAATTTGTTGCAAATAGCTTTTTAACTCTTTTAGCCTTTTATCACTAAGGGCTCTTTGTGGAGGGAGTTTATCTTTAAAATTTTTACCATTACTACCCAAATAACCAGCAGTCATCCCCCTTTCTTTTTGAGTTTCATGAATAAGTAACGATATTGAGCTAAGAAGTTTTGAACTTTTTTGCAACTCTTCATAATCATTAACATTTTTCAAATTATGGTTTATAGCGATGAAAGCTAAGATAATTATAGCAGCTACACAAACAGCCGTTTGCAATACTAATTTAAATTTTATTGATAAACTATTTAACATAAAATAACCTTTAATTTTTTTATTACATACATTATATGGAACATAAACAAAAAGAACTCTTAAACGTATATAAAAAATTTTTAAAAACTAGTGTTTAAATGGATTAGTTGGTATTCAAGTATAAAATAAGAATTTTAATACTATAATAATACTTATCAAATTCAATACAAGTGCAAAACAATATGAAATACATAAAATTTATCCTTATTATATTTGTGAGTCTAATTTTTATTAGCTGTAATAATTCAAAAACATCTACCGATACTAACATTAACGCAAACGAGGGTGCCTTTATAGACTCACCTGTTAAAGGTTTAAGATACACAACAGACAAATTATCTGGATATACTGATGATCAAGGTAAATTTTTATATATGACAGGAGAAACAGTTAGCTTTTTTTTAGGTGATTTAAAGCTTGGAGAGGCAATTGGTCAAAAAATAATAACACCACTAACATTAAATAAAGAATATAACCTAAATAATATTGGAATAAAAGCAACAAACATAGCAAGAATATTACAAACATTAGATAATGACCCTTTAAATGGTGCAAAGCTAGTAATTAATTCAGAATTAAGAAATTTAAAAATAAGTGGATTGGACTTAAAATCAGAAGCTGATATTAATACTATTATTACAAAAGCGCAAGACCTAACTAATGTAAACTATATTTTAGTAAACTCAACTATGGCTCAAAATGAAATGAAAAATTATCTAGAAAAGCACTATATTAACCTCACGAGGTGCGTATCATGTCATGGACAAAACTTTGAGAAGAAGGCACTTCAGCAATCATTAGTTGTTAAAGATATGACAAAAGAGGCAGTTACTAAAGCTCTATTGGGGTACAAATATGGACCACAAAGTATAATGAAAAGTCAAATAAGTTTCTATACAGACGAAGCATTAAAAAATTCTGGACTTGGTACTGACTAGATAAGGATAGTTTTACACATTATAATAACTACAAATGAGGCTTAATGAAAAATTTGGGCTCCTAAAACATTTATAAAACTTCGCTATATTAGGAGTAAACAAAGATTCAAGAAGAGGAATTAAGAGATATTATTGTCATGAATGTGACAGTTGGTTTAGCTCAAAAAGAAGACCAAAAAATCTACAAGAAAGTATTTTTAAAAAGTATATTTATAGAAGACAAATTCTAATACCTCTAGCAGAAAAGACTATAAATCCTGATACTCTCAAAGAACCATTTACTCATCAAAAACTTGTATCAGCATATAAGAGTTTAAAAACAAATCTACCTTATCTTTTTACCTATAAAAATCATAGAGAATTTAAAATTCACAACACAACAAATGCAATAGATGGTGGAGTTTTTTCTCCTATGACTAGGTGCCCCTCATATAATACTAAATGCCTAAAAAGGCTATAATTAAAATAAGAGGAGTTTTAGCATATCGAATCTGCCCCGAGACCAATTTATTTGAGTCTGTCCTCAAGTCAGATAGCTAAACTACAAATTTGCACCCCAAGTTACCACGTTAAAAACAGCTTAAATTCCTATGTTTTTTTCATAGATTTCCTTATTAAATTTAACATTATTTTTGTACAATGAGTGAGAAATTAGAATCATCTTACGCATGACTGCAATTTGAGCAACAGTTGAATGTTTGCCATTATGGAGTGGTAACTTAAATTCATACACTTTTTTCAATAATTCTAAGCAGCTATTTTATTTTGTAACACTAAATTAATCTCTTCAAATTTTGAAGGAGATAAATTTCCTAAATAACTACACGGCTGATTCATACAAAGGCACAAATATTGCTTAAATCAAGGTATGACAAACTTTAACCTACGCCAAGAGCTAAAAACATTAAAAGATAAACGCAGAGTACAGGCACAACAACATAAGATAGATG
>JAKISX010000017.1 GCA_021648405.1 Sulfurimonas sp.
TTGATCAGTATTAAATATTTCTGGTTTGCCATAGAGCAAGAGAGCTTCATTAAGAACACCCATTACTAAGTCTGTATCCATCGTATTTGATATTCTCCATGATAATATTGCCTTTGAGTACCAATCATGTTTTTTTTGAAAAATATTGACCCACTTTTTTGAAAACTTTTGACCCACCTCTGTAGCAAATAAACTACACTTCTGTTGTAAAAAATAATAGAAGGAAAGAGGAGTGATAAGAATGGAAGATTGGGTAAGTATAAAAAATATTAGAGCTAGAAATCCAAAGCTAGGAACAAGAAAAATAGCAGAGTGGAGTGGTAACCTAAATTCATACAAAGAATTAAACAATTCTAAGTTAAAATAAAATGAATAAAAGGTAGTCCATGAGAACGAGTAAATACACCAAAGAATTTAAAGATTCAACAGTTCAATTAGCATTAAATAGTGAAGAGTCCGTCTCAAAAATAGCAGCTGATTTAGATATACATGTAAAGACATTATATAACTGGATAAGTACTTATAAAAAAGAGCATAATATACCACTAAGAAGGATAAATCAGTCATCTTCTACAGAAACTACTGATGAAGAGATTAAACGCCTTAGAAAAGAAAATAAACTACTTAAGCAGGAGCGTGACATCCTAAAAAAGGCGACCGCGTACTTTGCCAAAGACTAGGTGCCCCCTGAGGGTAAGTTCTCTAAAGTACGCGTGGATGTATGAACATAAAAAAAGTTTTAGTATAAATCTCATGTGTAGGGTGTTCAAAGTAGATAGATCATCTTATTATCATTGGACGTGTGTAAGTTTCCTAACCAGAAACTTTATAAAGGCAGGTTGTGTTGTTAAAAAAGAAGATACTCAGCTCAATAAGCTCATTGAAGCCATATTTATTCAAGGTCGAAGGAACTACGGAACAAGAAGAATACAAGACAAATTAAAAGAGTTGTATGGTCTTATTATTTCACGAAAGCGTATAGCAGGCATCATGAAGGACTTAAACCTAAAAGTAAAAATGAAAAGAAGATATAAAAATACTACAGACTCTAATCACAACTTACCAATAGCACCAAACCTCCTAAATAGAGATTTTTATGCATCTGCACCAGATATGAAATATGTAGGTGATATTACTTATATATCAACAGGAGAAGGGTGGTTATACCTTGCTACTGTAATAGATTTATACTCACGAAAAGTTGTCGGATGGTCTATGGATGATACTATGAAAGTATCATTGGTTAATGATGCTTTAAATATGGCTATAAGCCATAGAAACCCACCTAAAGGGCTATTGTGGCACACAGACAGAGGCAGTCAATATGCTTCTTACTCACATAAGGATTTACTGCAAAAACACAGTATAGTTCAAAGTATGAGCAGAAAAGGTAATTGTTGGGATAATGCAGTAGCGGAGAGCTTCTTTAAAACACTCAAAAGTGACTTAGTATACCAAACATACTTTTACACAAAGAATCAAGCTAAAAGAGAGATATTTGAGTATATTGAGTTTTACTATAATCGTGTTAGAAGTCATAGTTATTTAGGAAATTTATCTCCTTCAAAATTTGAAGAGATTAATTTAGTGTTACAAAATGAAATAGCTGCTTAGAATTATTGAAAAAAGTGTATGAATTTAAGTTACCACTCCACTTTGGCAATTTTATATGTTGTATAAAATCAAAAAGCAAGGTACCTCAATTACAACTGCAATCCAATAATTGAACATGCACTTTTTAAAATAAAAAGCTCCAAATATGCTAGGATACCACTTAAAGTAGTTAGTTAAACCGTTATATACATAAGGAAAACATGAAAAATCCAAATAGAAAAACTGTTTCAAAGTTAGAGGCTTTACCAAATCTTGAAAAAGCTATTAGTTCTGACCTTAGACTGATAGGTATAAATGAACCTAAAAACTTAATTGGGAAAAATCCTTTTGATTTATATAATGAGCTTTGCACTAAAAAAGGTGAGCATGTTGATCATTGTGTTATAGATGTATTTATGTCTGTAGTTGATTTTATGGAAGGTAATGAGCCTAAACCTTGGTGGAAATTTACAAGATTTAGGGGTCAGGTGAACCCTATACCTTATTTTTTAATATTCTTACAAATCTATGTCTGTTAAGTATCTATTATTATTGCAAATGCACCTCAAACACAAAACTCTTTATACGGTAGAAAAAATTAAAACTTGCTAAATATTATAAAAATATATAAAATACATAGTATATTAATATTTTAAAATGAAAATTAGAAGGTAAAACATATATGATTAAAAATAAAATAAAAAATAAAAAATTTAGTTTAGTTTTATCTGGTGGTGGTGCTTTAGGGATAGCTCAACTAGGTGTTATTCATGATTTACAAGAAGTTAATTTATCTCCATCAGAGATTGTAGGTACTAGTATGGGTGCTATTATAGGAGCTTGTCTTAGTATCGGAATGAAAGAAAATAAAATATTTCATCTTTTTAAAGAGTTTTCAAATATTTTCAACTGGGTTAAATTATCCCTAACTGGTAACTCTATAATAGGTAGTAAAAAAATAGAAATAATTTTAAACAACATTTTTTCTGATTTAAAGATAAAAGATACAAAAATACCACTAAAAATCATAACTACTAATACACTAAATGGAGATATAAAAGTTTTTGATTCTACTGATGACATTCAAATTAAGGATGCTCTTTTAGCTAGTATGGCTATTCCTGGTATCTTTGAAGAAAAAAGTATCAATAACTCAATATACAGTGATGGATTTTTATGTGAAAATCTAGGGATAAATCAAGCAAAGTATCATGATATTTTAGCGGTCGATGTACTTGGAAAAAACTCTTTTGATAAAAACATGCCAAGTAATTTTTTTAAAACAAACAATGTTTTAGATATGCTTGAAAGATCTGTACGAATTTTAATCTATAATCAAACAAAAACCTCTCTATCAATCTCTACTAAAAATATATATCTCATAGAACCAATAACAACAAACTATAAAACATTTCATTTTCATAAATATAAAGAGTTAAGAAAACTTGGCTTAAATTTACTTAATTAAAAAGAAAAATTATAAAAATAAAGATTATTGACGATAATATATCCAAGATATAAAGGATTGGTAAAATATCTTAACTTTCGCACCTAATTTTAAAGAGAAACTAGCCTAACTACACCACACTGCGGAAGTAATCTAGAGGAAACATATCAATATTGACAAACATTATAGTTCTACTAAAGCCCTATAATAGGTGCTTTTAGCTATAATAAAATAAACAAAAGATATTTTATTCAACTTCAAGAACAAATCATTTCAGCAATCAACACTACTCTAAAAAACCCAATATATCAAACAATGCAGCTACTAAATATCAAAAGTATTTTAAAGAATGCGAATTTTATAAAAAAGAGAGAAGGAGCTAGTCCATATCTCGTAGTACTACACTTTGTATATATGTTGGTAATGAATAAAAAAATCTCAACATTTATGAAACAAAGTAATAACAGTTTAAAAAAAGACACTTACTACAGACTCCTGCAAAACAGTAACTACAACTGGAGAAAATTACTCTCACTTACAACACTTAAAATTTTAAATAAACTTCATAAAGTCCAAGATGCTTCATCTGTTAAAGTCCTCATTATTGATGATACCGTTTAAGGTAAAACAGGTAAGTATGTAGAGGGGAGTCGTGATGCTTTATATAGCAATAAAGAGAAGCGTACAATTAGAGGAATCAATGTAGTATCACTCAATTGTAGTGATGGTTATTCAAACTTCATGTTGGATTTCGCAATAGCGATGGGTAATTATGCAAAAGTAAAACTCGAAGAATTTACGCAAGAAGTAGATGTTAGAACAATCGCTTACAAGAGAAGATTAGAGATTATGAATGGTACTATAGATATGGTTAAGAGGGCTATAAATAGTGGTGTCTATGCAGATTACTTACTGGTGGACAGTTGGTATAGCAAACCTATTTTTATCAAAGAGATGAATGAGTTAGGTTTAAAAATAATCTCAAGGATTGCAAATAATAATAAAATATGGAATTTTATAGCTAAGGAAAAAAGTCTCAATGCTATTTATGAAAAACATAAGAAGCTTAAAAAAGAGAAGCCTGGAACCTATGGAAAGAAGACGGGGTACCCCCTGAGGGTATAAAGTTTAAATATTTTTCTGTAATAGTTGAGCATAAAAATGCAGGTAAAATCAAAATAGTTTTTATAAAAACTAAAGAACAATTAATCCCTATCGCTTCAACTGATTTAGAGATAAATGATGAAGAGATTATTGAAATCTACAAACGCAGATGGGATATAGAACAAGGCTATAAAGAACTACGAGAGCACTTTGGATTTGGTAAAGAAGAAAATAGAATTTGCGAAGCACTTATAGCACGAATTACACTCTCTTTCTTTGCATATAATATTGTCAGCTATATCAATAGAATAAATCATGAACCTCAAACTATAGGTGGCTTATTTAAAGATTTAGAATGTGAACTTTACACCTTATCGATTGCGATGCAAGCATTTATAGAAATATTGGACAAAATAGCACAGATTGATGATATTGTAAATAGAAATGAAGATTTTACGAGTATAATAGCTACACTACGAAGCACAACGCAAAATCTGCTTGGATTTAGGTGCGAAAGTTAAGACTATAAGATTAATTTAATAAATTAATAATTTAAAAATAATTGTGTTAAAATAGAGAATTATATTTATAATTTTAAGGTACTTCATGATGGAATCAGATGAAAGTTGCATAGATAGAAGAGATGTTTTGCTTTTAGGAGCTACTACAGCAGCTTTATTATTTATCCCAGAATTAAATGCAGATGTTGAACTTAAAACAAAATTATATACTAAAAAACATATTCTTTCATTAAAAGATTTAACTCCAGATTCACCAGTATACTTCTCTTATCCAAATAATAACTTTAATGATAACTTTCTTGTTAAACTAGAAGAAAAAGCTGCTTTTGGTGTAGGAAAAGATAATGATATTGTTGCATTTAATCAGTATTGCACACATATGGGCACCTCACTAAAAGGAACTTATAAAAAAAATCAAAAAATAATTGGTGCTTGTCCAGGTCACTTAACAACTTTTGATTTGACTCGTCATGGTATGGTTGTATCAGGGCATGCTACCTCATCCTTACCTCAAATTATGTTAGAGATTGAAGATGGTGAAATTTATGCAGTTGGAGTATCTGGATTAATTTATGGCAATTATGAAAATTCTTTTTAAGTTTCTATAATCTTAATTAAATCCTCGGAGTAATTATTATGCAAAATAAAATAAAAAAATATGCTAGTGAAAATATACCACTTCCTCCTGTAGGTTGTGATATTTTAACAACAGTATGTGATTACTGTATAGTTGGATGTGGATATAAAGTATATCGTTGGCCCATAAAAGAAAAAATTGGTACAGCTAAAAATAATACTTTAATTAATAAAAATAAAACTAGAAAATGGGTATCACCAAATCAACACAATATAGTAATGCATAATAATGAACCTCATTATGTAGTTATTCTTCCTGATGCAGATGCAAGTGTTGTTAATTTGGGTGGTGATCATAGTATCCGTGGTGGCACAATTGCTCAAAAATGTTATAACCCTCTAACCCCAACAAAAGATAGATTACAATATCCGATGGTACGGATAAATAAAAAATTAGTTCGTATCTCATGGGATGATGCTATAGAAATAATGGCAGACATTTCTCAATATGTTATAAAAAAGCGTGGAGAGCAAGCATGGGCTATGAAGATGTATTCTTATCAGTATTGGGAAAATACTCACGCTTTAACAAAACTAGCACTTCGTAAGATAAAAACTCCAGCATGGGCAGTACATGATCAACCTACAGGTCATGGTCCAGATACTCCAGGTATGGCAGATGCAGGAATAGATAATTTTTCTGCATCTTATGATGATTGGGGGATGGCAGATACTCTTTTAATTGTTGGAACTGATCCTTATGAATCAAAAACAATTATTTTTAATGACTTTATAAAACCAGGAATTGATTCTGGAATGAAAGTTATTTTTGTAGTCCCTCGTAAAACTACAGGTGTTGCATATGCGGAACAAAATGGTGGACTTCATCTTGAAATAACTCCAGGTACTGACGCGATTTTGCTTTATGCTCTTGCCCGCATAATAGTAGAAAATGGTTGGGAAGATAAAAATTTTGTTTCAAAATGGATAAACAATACAACAGAGTTAAATAAAGAGGTTTTTCAAGCTGATGGATTTGAAGATTTTAAATCATGGGTAATTACCAACAAAGATTTTGAGCTTGATAATGCAGTAAAATTAACTGGAATACCTAAAGAAAAGATATTGTTAACTGCTGAATTATTGGCTAAGCCAAACAAAGATGGAAGTCGTAAAAAATCATCTTTTGGTTTTGAGAAAGGTCTTTACTGGTCAAATAATTATCTAGGTACAGCTTCACTTACATCCTTAGGTCTGATATGTGGTGCTGGAAATCGTCCTGGGCAAGTTATATCACGCTTTGGTGGTCATCAGCGTGGAATGATGCCTGGAGGAAAATATCCAAAAGAGAAAGCTCCTGAAAAATTTCCTGGATGGAAAAAGCAAGGTATAGATTTAGATAGATGGGTTGAGCAGGGAAATGCAAGTTTTGTTTGGGTTGTAGGAAATACATGGACTCATGCCATGACCGCTTCTAAGCATCTTGAAGATAAGCTGCGTGCATTTACATCTGCACACCCAGTTCAACCTAGTAAACTTGATAAAGAACATATTATAGAGGTTTATAAAAAGCGTGTAGATGATGGTGGACTTGTGATGGTGGATCAAGATATATATCCTGTTTCACCAATAGGGACAGAGTTTTCAGATATTGTTTTACCAGCTGCAACATGGGGAGAAGAAAATTTCACTCGTGCAAATGGTGAGCGTCGTGTTCGCCTTTATCAAAAATTTTATGATTCGCCTGGTGAATCTTTGCCAGATTGGAAAATAGCGGCTAAATTTGCAAAAAAAATGGGATTTAGTGGTTTTGATTGGAAAGATTCTAATGAAGTGTTTGAAGATGCAGCGTTCTACAATAAAGGCAGAAGAACAAGCTATGTTGCTTTAGTTGAGTATGCTCGTTCTAAAAATATGAAAGCTCACGATCTTCTTAAAACTTATGGAACTGAGGGTATACAAGCTCCTATTAGATGGGAAGATGGGGAATTAAAGGGAACAAAGAGATTACATGATGACAGTTTGAAAACTGGTGTTTCAAATGGTTTAACAAAGATAGACCCATTATGGCTAAGAAAATTTAAAACTGAAACTGGTCGAGCTAATCTTTTAAAAGCACCATGGGAATTATATAGTGATTACTGGGAGTTTATGAAACCAGTTGGAGATGAGTTATGGGTAACTAGTGGGCGTATAAATGAGCTTTGGCAATCAGGTTTTGATGATCAAATGAGAAGACCTTACTTACAAAATAGATGGCCAGAAAACTTTTTAGAGATACATCCTAATGATGCTAAAAAGCGTGGTATAGAGAGTGGAGACTGGGTTGAAATATCATCTGAAAAAATTCCTGTTGAAGTTAATGGGTATACGCATGAAACTAAAAGTGATAAAGCAGATGGGATAATGCCTCTTCAAACAGATAGTGATATAGAGATGGTTGATGAACTTGAGTCTATTGTTAAGTCACAAAAATATGAAGATACTATTCATTCTACAAAAACAGGTAGTGATGCATTTGAAATGGATGATCCAATGTTAGAATCTGCTGGTATTTCAAATAACATACCATTAGAAACACATAATGATCCAATTATGCAAGATTTACACTCTACTATTGGGCTTTCTTGGTCAATCATAAAACCAATGACATTTACAGAACTTCTTAAAAATAATCGTGTAGAGTTATATGGTGCAAGTTTTAAGGCAGTTGCAATTGTAACTGACGCCATTAAAGAAGGAGTTACTTTTACATACTTTAATCTCCCATCAGCTAAAGGTGCTCCAAACTCTTTAGCTGGGCGAATAATGGATCCTGTAAGTCAAAGACCAAGATATAAACTTGCAAGAGGGATAGTAAAAAATCTTGGTGAATCTGAGTATAAGCATTCATTAATGAAAATGTCTTTTAAACCAAGGAATATTATATGATAAGAAGAAAGTTTTTAATTTATTTAGCAGGGTTACTTATAATAACGCAATCTCTTTATTCTCAAAATTTTGAAACTGAGACACCGGATATTCTTGTTGAAGATACAACTGCTGCCGATTTTTCAAAAAAACAAATTAAATCTAAACAATTTCAAAAAGAAAATGATTTATATAAACCTGATCCTCTTTTAGAGAATGTAAGAGAGAAAAATGAGAATGAGATAAAGAAAAAGGAATCATCATTATTTGAAAGATTTTTTAAAAAATCAAATGATGAAAAATCAAATAGTAAAAAGCCAAAATCAGTGTTTAAAGAACCGTTACTTAAGAGTGATGAGTTTAATACAGACCCATTATTAAATGAAATATAAGGAAAATAGATGTCAGTACTTAATAAAAAATATTTTTTAGTTGTTGTGGTTTTATTGTTAACTACAGCAGTTCTTGAAGCTAGATCAACTGTAGGTGGGATAGTTTTTTTAAACACTTATATATCAGATACAGATGATGATACAAAAACAAACAAGATAACAAAGTTTAATGTAAAAGTTCCAAATAATTCTAGGTTAAGAATTCGTTGGGATAATGAAGATTCTGTTGGTATGTATCTTGAAGCTGGTTTTGGTTCTGGAAATGAGCTTAAAGTTCGTCATGCGTATGGAAAATGGGATATAGATGAAAGATGGCAGATACTAATAGGTCATACTTCAACTCCATTTGCACCACTAAATCCACAAGTTTCTATGGTTCATAATTCAGGTGATGGTTTTGGAAATCCAAATCCAAGTAGACAATCACAATTTCGTCTTACATATAAGCTGTTAAATCGTCAAGGTGCTGTCTCTATCGCTATCTTAGATCCAAATTCTGGAGAAAATTATGATACGAATAGCACTTCAGGTATTGAGTTAGAAAGAGAATCAACTATGCCAAGAATAGATATTGGTGCTGTATATAAAACATTTGATTTACAAATTTTCCCAAGTGCATTTTATACTAAATCATCTTTTGAAAATACTTTAGACTCTGTTAGTGTTTGGGGCGCTTCACTTGGACTTAGAACAGCTTCTGAAAAATTTACTTTTGCTTTAGAGGGTGCAGTAGGTGAAAACTGGGGAAATACAAAGATGTCTGATACTAGCTCTGTTGCAGGTAATAGCAGAACAGCTGCAATTAGAAACGGTAATGAGCTGATAGATAATAAAGTAACTAAAGGTTGGGTAGATGTAGGGTACAGATTTGCCGGAGATACTTTTAAAGGTGAATTTCATGTAGTTGCTGGCTATGATAAAACAAAATCTTCTGATGATGCTGTGCAACAAGAGTTTGAAAACACTATGTATGGAATAAGTGTGCCAATAGATTTACCATGGATAGCACGTGGTTTTCGTATAAGACCAGAATACTTTGTATTTAATGAGAAAGATAAAGTAAATAATAATTCTGATCGTAAAGAGACCATTATAGGTGTTCAAGTTCAAGTTACATTTTAATAATTTGCTTATAAATTAAAGTTTATGTATAATCATTCATACGATTATATGAACAGGAGAGTATTATGCATAAAATAAGAAGTACATTTACAGTATCAGACTACATTATTGATGAACTAAACAGTGTAGCTAAAGAACTAAATGAAAAGAAAAGTCACATAGTTGAAAAAGCTCTTAGTATGTACTTTGATGCATTAGATGAAAAGCTTTCAGACCAAAGACTAAAAAATTTAGAAGATAAAAAAGAGAAACTAATTCCCGCAGATGAAGTGTTTAAAGAGTTAGGGCTTTAGTTACATGTATGCCCTTGTATTTTTAACTAGTGCAAAAAAAGAGTTTAAAAAATTAGATACCACAGCCCAAAAAACCATCAAAGAAAAACTACTCCTCCTCGTAACAAATCCAGATATTTTAAAAAATAATATAAAAGCTCTCAAAGGTGAATACAAAGGAAAATTTAGACTCCGTATAAACCAGTATAGAGTTGTTTTTCAAGTTAAAGATGATGAGTTGATTATCATAGTTGTTCGTGTTAGGCATAGGAAAGAGCTTTATTAGATGGGCAGAAGTATAGAAGGGGACCGTTCAAAAATCTGTGTCAATCGGGTAAAATAACAATTACTCAAGGAAACACAGATGAAAATAGAAATAGATGTAGAGCAATTTTCTTGTGATATGAAAGCCGGTAAAAGTATCGGTGGTAAAGACGGAGCTTTAGGCTCTTTAATTAAACAACTTACAGAAGCTGCACTTGCAGCTGAAATAGATTCTCACTTAACTCAAGACCTCAATAGAAATCGTAAAAATGGTTATGCCACTAAAACAATGAAAAGTGAACATGGTGAATTTGAGTTGGATGTTCTAAGAGTGGAGTGGTAACTTAAATTCATACAAATTTTTATTCTTTCCCTAAGAAGCTATTTCATTTTGTAACACTAAATTAATCTCTTCAAATTTGGCTTAATGAAAAATACGGGGGGGGGTCTGAATAATCATTTTTTCTTATAACTCACTAGATAATCATCAACCATTTTCAACTTCAAGCTGTTTTTAACGTGGTAACTTGTGGTACAAGCTTGGAATGACGGAGATAGCGTCACCCTAAACTTGCACCTAAGGGTATTTCCTTCGGGCATTTAGAGTCTAGTTTATGAATTAATCAGAGGACTCAATACATTATGCTAAAATACCTTTATGAAAAAAATGTATAATATTTTAGTAACAAATGATGATGGATATGAGGCAAAAGGCTTACTAGAATTAGTTAAGTCTTTAAGAGATATAGATGGTGTAAAAGTTACAGTAGTAGCCCCTGCAAATGAAAAATCTGCATGTGGGCATTCTTTAACTTTAATTCGACCACTTAGATTTGTTAGTGTAGATGATGATTTTTATAAATTAGATGACGGAACACCTAGTGATTGTGTATATTTATCACTTAGCTCTATTTTTGGTGGTGAAAAACCAGATCTACTAGTGAGTGGAATTAACCATGGCTCAAATATGGGTGAAGATATTACATATAGTGGAACAGCCGCTGGTGCGATGGAGGGAGTTCTCCATGATATTCCATCAATTGCTATAAGTCAAATCATGGATTTTACAGACCCTAGTGGTGATTTTACATTAGCAAGTGAGTTTATAAAAGATTTAGTTAATAAAATCAAACAAGGTTCATTTCCTCTCCCAAAAAGAGAGTTTTTAAATATTAACATCCCATATGCTAAAAAGAGTGCGGAGGTTAAAGTAACATATATGGGCTATAGACACTACGCAAACGATGCTCACATGCACAGAAATCCACGCGGTGAAGAGTTTTACTGGTTAGGGCTTCATCCGCTAGACTTTTCTCCAAGAGATGCACAGAGTGCGATGAGTGATTATGAAGCTACACAAGCTGGATATATCTCAATAACTCCAATTATGTTGGATTTATCCGCATATAAAAGTATGAAAGGTCTTCACAATTGGCTAAATACGACAGAATAAAACTTTTACTTCGTGATGATTTTGATAAGTTAGATGGTGCAAATATTTTGCTTTTGGGTGTTGGGGGTGTTGGAAGTTTTTGTCTTGATTGCTTATATAGAAGCGGTGTAAAAAATATTACAATTGTTGATTATGATAAATATGATGATTCAAACCAGAATCGCCAAATGTGGTCAGAACTGCATGAGGGTGAGTTTAAAGTTGAGGCATTACAAAAACACTATCCTGAAGTTAAAATCATAAATGAACGTATAAATGAAACATGGGTACAAGAGTTTGATTTTGAACCATATGATTTAGTTTTAGATGCTATAGATTGTACTCGTTCAAAATTAGCATTAGCTCAAAAATGCTACTCTAAATTAATATCTTCTTTTGGAAGTGCAAAACGCCTTGATCCAACTAAAATAAAAGTAGATGATATTTGGAAAAGTGGTGGAGATAAACTTGGTAAAAAAATTCGTTATGAACTTAGAAAACGAAAATTTAAAAAGAAATACACTGTAATCTATTCAACCGAAGAGATAGAGATAAAAGAAAAAGGCAGTTTTATGGGTGTAACTGCTGCTTTTGGTCTTACTATGTGCTCACTAGTTATTAAAAAACTAACAAAATAGTTAATTCAAGAGGAGTATTTAGGTAATGTCTGATTATAAAATATCATGTACAGGTATAGTTGGTGATGGATGTGGTGGTGGACGAGAATTTATCATAGAGAATGAAATTCTTTTTGCACACGACCCACAAAGCGGAAAAAACATAACATTGCTTGAGCATATAAAAGGTGCGAAAACTATAAGCAAAAAGGCTTGTATTTTATATGTAGAGTGTGAAAAAGAGAGGTTTGAGTTTGATTTGTCTCTTATGAAGCGTATCTCTTAATAGTTGGTAAACTTAAAATTAATTTTTTGCTATAATAATGCAAATAAAAATATATTAAAGAGAATAATTATGCAACAAGTTGAACCAATGACAATATTTGGATATGAAAAACTCCAAGCTGAAGTAAGAGATTTGCGTGATGTTAAACGCCCACAAGTGGTAAAAGATATTGAAACAGCGCTAGAGCACGGTGATTTAAAAGAAAATGCAGAATATCATGCTGCAAAAGAGATGCAAAGAAATATCGATAATCGTCTAGCGGAACTTTCAGCTGTTTTAGGTAACTCTCAAATAGTTAATCCATCAGAACTTGAACATGCAAAAGTTAGTTTTGGCTCAACTGTTGTAGTTGAAGATGTAAATACTGAGGAGGAGATGACCTATACTATTGTTGGTGGATGTGAGAGCAATCCAGAGTTGGGTCTTATCTCTTTTGGTTCCCCTTTAGCAAAACAATTACTAGGTAAAGAAGAGGGTGATGAATTTAAAGTTCGTCTTCCAGGTGGAGAAAAAGAGTTAGAAATTATAGAAGTAAGATATCAGGAGATAATATTTGAGTGTCACTAAAATTAATGTAGGAATTATCGGAGTAAGTGGATATACAGGCTTAGAACTTGTAAAAATGCTTATCAGTCATCCACAATTTAATCTTAATTATGTTGCAAACTCTACAGGCAAAACAACTATTGATGAACTACATCCATCTTTAAGTGGTATTTGCACACTTGAAGTAAAAAAAGCAGATGTAGAGGAGTGTGCTGATTGTTGTGAGTTAGTATTTTTAGCAGTGCCTCATAAAACAGCAATGGCATTTGTAAAACCATTTATGAAACTAGGCATTAAAATAGTTGATTTTTCAGCTGATTATAGACTTACGCAAGATGTTTATGAAGAGTATTATTGCTCTCATACTGATGTTGATAATTTACAAAATGTTGTTTATGGACTTCCAGAGATGTTTCGTGAGGATATAAAAAAAGCTTCACTTGTGGCAAATCCTGGCTGTTATCCAACATCAGCAATTTTAGGAATTTTACCTTTTGTCTCAAAAAGAGTACAAAATACCCCCATAATTATTGATGCAAAAACAGGAGTAAGTGGAGCTGGTAAAAAACTTGATGAGGTTACTCATTTTGTAAATATAAATGATAATCTTTTTGCTTATAAGCCATTTTTTCATAGACATGCCCCAGAAATTGCTCAAAAACTTAACATTGATTTCGATGAGATAAATTTTGTTCCACATCTAGTCCCATTAACAAGGGGTATGATTTCATCAATCTATTTGCAAACATCAGGTAAGTTTGATGCTTATGAGGTTGTAAAAGAGTTTTATAAAGATGAACCATTTGTTCGTATGAGTAAAAATCCAGTAGATATTAAAAATACAGCAGGGACAAATTTTTGTGATATCTATGTAAAACAAAAAGGAGATGTTCTTTTTATCTCAAGCTCTATTGATAATTTACTTCGTGGTTCGTCATCTCAGGCTCTAGCAAATGCAAACCTAATGATGGGTCTTGATGAAAATTCTGGAATTCCAAATATAGCTTATGTCCCATAAGATAGAACTAAAAGAGGGTGCATACCTCATATCTGATGCGCACTACTCACCAGATAGACCAGAGCTTCTAAATTTTCTAAAAGATATAAAAAATAAAAAATTTCTTCCAACTCAAATAATTTTTATGGGCGATATATTTGATGCTCTTTTTGGTTCAATAAAAAGAACCTACATACAAAATCAAGAGCTAATAGATGTTATAAATGAAATATCACAATATTTAGAAGTTATTTACTTAGAAGGAAATCATGATTTTAATCTTAAAAGTATATTTCCAAATGCCAAAATTATCACTATATCAAATCAACCAATAGCTTGTCAAAATAAGGATAAAAAAATATATTTGGCACATGGTGATTATGATGGAACTGTGGGATATAAAATTTATACATCATTAATTCGTAATAGGGTTATGCTTTTTATATTAAGTATTTTAAATGCAATTTTTGGTAATTTTATACTTAACTATACAGATAAACACCTATCAAAAAAAGATGATTGTATAAAAATAGATAAATTTGATACTATTATAAAAAATAGACTTGAAAATAGATATGTATGTGAGTATTTTATAGAGGGGCATTTTCATCAAAATATAGCCATTAAATTAAATAATTTTAACTATATAAATTTAGCTGCTTTTGCTTGCAATCAAAGATATTTTATAGTAGAATTTGCTAAAGAAGAATTACTAGTAAGTAAAAAATACCTTATACAAGGGAAAATAAAAAATGACTAATGAAAATTCATTAAAAGTTGGTTCTAATGAGATGGAACTTGTTGATTTTCGTATATTAAAAGAGGAAGAATCTGGCGTATATGAAGGAATTTATGGGATAAATGTCTCAAAAGTTCGTGAAATCATTAAAATACCACCTTTGACAGAATTACCAGGGACCCCTGAATTTATAGAGGGTATATTTGATCTTCGTGATGTAGTAATACCTGTTGTAAATTTATCAAAATGGATGGGTATTAAAGAACCGCAAGAGGCTAAAAAAAATGCTCGAGTTATAATTACAGAATTTAATAATATACTAATAGGTTTTATAGTCCATGAAGCAAAAAGAATTAGACGAATAAACTGGAGTGACATAGAGCCAGCATCGTTTGCAAATGGATCAGGTAAACTAGATGGTTCTAAAATAACTGGCGTAACAAAAATTGAGGATGATTGTGTACTTTTGATTTTGGATCTAGAGAGTGTAGTTCAAGACTTAGGACTTTATGAACCAGATATTGATGAAATATCATTGATACAAAATAATACAAAATTTTCAGGAATAGCTCTTGTTTTAGATGATAGTGCAACTGCTAGAAAAATTGTAAAAGAAGCTCTTATAAAAATGGGCTTTAATGTTATAGAAGCAATTGATGGTCAAGAGGGTTTAGAAAAATTGGATGAGATTTATGAGATGTATGGTGATGATATCACAAATAATTTAAAAATTATAATCTCTGATGTTGAGATGCCTAGAATGGACGGATTTCATTTTGCAGCGAATGTTAAAGATGATGAAAGATTTAAAAATATCCCTATTGTATTTAACTCATCAATTAGTGATCATTTTAGTGAAAGTAGGGGAATAGAGGCTGGTGGAGAAGCATATTTAGTTAAGTTTCAAGCTAGTTCATTTTATAATGAAGTGTCACGAATAGTTCGTGAACACACGAAGTAGGAGTTTAAAATATGGATGAATTTCAAGAGATATTACAGGATTTTTTAGTTGAATCATTTGAGTTAGTTGAACAGCTAGATCAAGATTTAATTGAGCTAGAATCAACACCTGAAGATTTAGAGCTATTAAATGGAATCTTTAGAGTAGCTCATACTGTAAAAGGTGCATCATCATTTTTAAATTTTGATGTATTAACACATCTAACCCATCACATGGAAAATGTTTTAAATAAAGCAAGACATGGTGAGTTAGTAATCACTCCAGATATAATGGATGTTGTTTTAGAATCAATTGATTTGATGAAGGCACTTTTAAATACAATTCGTGATACTAGTTCAGATGCTGGTATTGATGTAGCTGCTTGTGTTATTAGACTTGATAAAGTTTCTGGTGGTGATGGTGATGTACCAAAAGTAGAATCTACATCTGCTCCAGCTGAAGAAGCTTCTACTGAAGAGATTTCTGTTGAAGAAAATGCTGAAGAAGAGTTAGATTATGACAACATGAGTGATGAAGATGTTGAAGCTGAAATTCAAAAATTATTAGCAGAGCGACAAGAGGAAGATAAAGCAAAAAGAGCAGCTAAAATTGCCGCTGGAGAATCTGTTCCAGACGCACCACCATCCCCTGATGAAGTTGTTAAGGATACCCCAGCACCACCACCAGTTGCAAAAAAAGCGAAACCAAAAAACGAAACTCCAAAAGCAGCCCCACCTGTAAAAAAAACAGCTACAGTTGAGCAAACTATTCGTGTTGATGTAAAAAGATTAGATCATCTAATGAATCTTATTGGTGAATTAGTTCTTGCTAAAAATAGACTAATTAAGATTAATGATGATGTTGAAGAGCGTTATGAGGGTGAAGAATTTTTAGAAGAACTCAACCAAGTAGTATCTATTGTTTCGCTTGTTACAACTGACCTTCAAATTGCGGTTATGAAAACTAGAATGCTTCCAATAGGTAAAGTATTTAACAAATTTCCTAGAATGATTCGTGATTTAACAAGGGAGCTAAATAAAAAGATAGAACTTGAAATTTCTGGAGAAGATACAGAGCTTGATAAATCCATTGTTGAAGAGATTGGTGACCCATTAGTTCATATTATTCGTAACTCATGTGACCATGGTATAGAAACACCAGATATCCGAGTAGCAGCTGGAAAAGAAGAAGGTGGAATAATATCTCTAAAAGCATATAACGAGGGTAATCAAATTGTTATTCAGATTGATGATGATGGTAAAGGATTAGATGCTGATATACTTAAAGATAAAGCAATTGAAAAAGGTCTAATCAGCGAAAAAGAAGCTGATAATATGAGTGATAAAGAGGCATTCTTGCTTATTATGAGACCTGGTTTTTCAACAGCAGCTGCAGTTACAAATGTAAGTGGTCGTGGTGTTGGAATGGATGTTGTAAAAACAAACATTGAAAAAGTTAATGGTATTGTTGATATTGAGAGTGAGCTTGGAAAAGGGACCTCTTTAAAGTTAAAAATTCCTTTAACTCTTGCAATTATTCAAGCTTTATTAGTTGGTGTTCAAGAAGAGACATATGCAATTCCATTAGCTTCTGTTTTAGAGACTGTTCGTATCTCAATAGATGAGGTTTATACAGTTGAGGGGAAAAGCGTTATGAGACTTCGTGAAGATGTTTTATCGCTTGTTCACATATCTGATATTTTTGAAGTTGAGCGTATTATGAGTTCAAAAGAATACGCATATGTAGTTGTTCTTGGTCTTGGTACTCAAAAAATAGGTTTAATTGTTGATACTTTAGTTGGTCAAGAAGAGATAGTTATTAAATCATTGGGTGATTATTTAAAAGGTATAGAGGGTGTTGCCGGTGCAACTATACGTGGCGATGGTGGTGTTACACTTATTGTTGATGTTGTAGCACTTATGGATATGGCTAAAAATGTTAAAGTGAGTGCTATTAATTCTGCATCAAATGCAGAAGCAGTATCAACTGAAAAAACAAAAGCAAGTGATTATATAGTTATGATTGTTGATGATTCTAAGACTGATAGAACTATTATGACAAAAGCACTTAAGCCACTTGGCATAACTCTGGTTGAAGCAGGTGATGGGCAAGAAGCTCTTAGTCTTTTAAAGCAGGGTGATCACAATTTTGATGCTATGCTTATCGATATAGAGATGCCAAGAATGGATGGCTATACATTAGCGATAGAGATTAAAAAATATAGCAGATATAAAAACTTACCATTAATTGCAGTAACAAGCCGTACTGGCAAATCAGATCGTATGCGCGGAGTTGAATCTGGAATGATTGAGTATATTACTAAACCATACTCGCCAGATTACTTATCTAGCGTAGTACAAAGAAATGTAAACTTTAAATCGGAGTTCTTATCATGAGCGATAAATTAAAAGAGATAATAAATAAACAAAGTGATCAGCAAAATCCTGATGTTACTAATTTAGATGATATAGTACAATTGGTTGGATTTATTATTGGGGATGAAGAGTATGCTATCCCTATTTTAGCAATTCAAGAAATTATTAAACCATTTCCATGGACGCGTGTACCACAAGTTCCTGCTTATGTTAAAGGTGTGTTTAATATGCGTGGTTCTGTTATTCCACTGATTGATTTGCGTTTAAAATTTGGTTTAAATGAGCAAAAACATAATGATGAAACACGCTTTATAGTTATGAAAGTTGGCGATGAAGTTGCTGGATTTGTTATAGACAGATTAACTATGGCACTTCGTATTAAAAAGCAAAACATAGGTCCAGCTCCAGACACAGTAAATACAGAAGATTCTTTAATTGATGGAGTTGGGAAAGAAGAAGATAGAATAATCACTATTTTAAAAGCAGATAAATTATTAAAAAGAGATTTTTAATAAAACTAGATGAATAGTACTTCTTTAGAAATAACCAAAAATGCTACAACGCTCTCGTTGAATTTTTTTGGCGAGTTTAACCTTTATGTAGTGTCATCTTACGAACAAAAGATAAAAGCATCAAATTATGAAAAATATCAACATATTGATATAAATTTAGATAAGTTATATTATTTAGATACAGCTGCTGCAATTTTTTTAAATAATTTTTTAAAAAAACTTAAAAAAAACAATATAAATTATAGTATAAACTGCGAAAAAACAGAACTCTTAGATACATTAAAATTGGTGCAAAAATATCATGTAAATTTAGATAATATAGAAAAGCCGCAACATAATTTTTTATATAAAATAGGAAATGAATTTCATAAAAGGTTTGTTGATTTTATGATATTTATAGCTTTTTTAGGAAAACTTTTTTCTACAAAACTTTTTGTTATAAAAAATATAAAAAATATTAGAATTAAAGAGATATTTTTTGAAGTAAATGAAAATGCGATTAAGGCCATTGGTATTATTGCACTTACAAGTTTCTTGATTGGTTTAGTTGTAGCTTATCAATCAGCTTATCAACTTAAGCTATATGGTGCAAATATATTCATAGTAGATATGATTGGCATCTCAATGCTTAGAGAGTTAGCCCCAATACTTACAGCCATTATAATAGCTGGTCGTAGCGGTTCTGCATTTACAGCACAAATTGGTGCTATGAAGATAACAGAAGAGTTAGACGCTATGCGCACTATGGGTTTTGATCCTTATCTATTTTTAGTAATTCCAAAAATATTAGCACTTATGATTACTATGCCAGTATTAATATTTATAGCAGATATAATGGGAGTTTTGGCTGGAATGATCGTGGCAAATATAGAACTTGGCATTACACCCGAGATGTTTTTAAGTCGCTTTAGTGAAGTTGTAGATATTAAGCATTTTTACATTGGAATATTTAAGGGTCCATTTTTTGCATTTTTGATTGCAACAATTGGAATTTATCGTGGACTAGTTGTTAAAAATGATACTCAAAGTATTGGTTTTAATACAACAAGAAGTGTTGTTGAGTCAATTTTTGCTGTAATTATATGTGATGCTCTATTTTCAATTGCATTTACAAACTTGGGGATATAATGAGTAATGCTATTAATGAAAGTATTATTAAAGTTCGAAATGTTAAAACTATTTTTGATGATAGAATAGTTCATAATGGATTAAATCTTGATGTTAAAAAAGGTGAAATTTATGGACTACTCGGTCCAAGTGGTTGTGGTAAGACTACTTTGTTAAAAGAGATGGTGATGCTACAAAATTATCATGGTGGTAATATAGATATTTTAGGGTATAATTTATCGAGTGTAGATGAGAATGATGCACAAGCTCTAAGGAGACAATGGGGTGTTTTATTTCAAGCAGGCGCCCTTTTTTCCTCACTTAGTTTAGCTGATAACATTGCGCTTGGTCTTATAGAGTATAGTGATTTATCACAAAAAATGATAGATGAGATTGTTGCGTTTAAAATTAATTTGGTTGGTTTAAAACAAGAAGACAAGAGATTGTTTCCCTCGCAAATAAGTGGTGGAATGAAGAAAAAAGCAGCTTTAGCTCGTGCTTTGTCACTTGATCCAAAATTGCTATTTTTAGATGAACCAACAAGTGGACTTGACCCAATTTCAGCAAGAGAATTTGACACTCTAATATTAAAATTGCGTGAACTTTTAGGCCTTAGTATTGTAATGGTATCGCATGATTTACGCTCAATTTATGACACTTTAGACCGCATTGCTGTAATTGATAATAAAAAAATTATCTATGAGGGTAATCTTAAAGATATAAAAAATGATAAAAGTGAATTTATACAAACATTTTTTAGAGCTAATGTTTAGCTCCTCAGGTAAAAGCGGGACAAATAAAATGGAATATTTGGATGAATAATAAAGTAAACTATACATTAGTTGGGTTTTTAGTTTTAGCTGGTATGTTTTTGATGATTTGGTTTTCGTATTGGTTACTTCAACCATCGAATAAAAAGGAAGTTAAAACATATGCAATCTATTTTGATGAGTCAGTTTTAGGGTTAAATTTAGAATCTTCTGTAAAATACAGAGGTGTTAGTGTTGGAAAAGTAACAAATTTAAAGATTAAAGAAAATAATTCACAACAAGTAGAAGTTCACATATCAATATTAAAAACAACTCCAATTAAAAAATCTACTAGAGCAAAGCTCACATCTCAAGGGATTACAGGCCTTAGTTATATAAATCTAACAATGGGTGATAATAGTGCACCACTTTTAAAAAAATCTGCTGATGATAAATATCCTGTTATAAAAACAATACCATCTTTTTTTGAAACAATTGAAAAATCATTTGGGAATGTTTCTGCAAATTTATCTAAAACACTTAGTGGCACACAAAAACTTTTAAATGAACAAAATAGAGAACAAATAACATTACTTTTACAACGCTCTGCTAGTTTTATGCATAAAATGGAAAAACTTTTAGATGATGATACTATTAAACACCTACAATCAAGTGTAAAAAACTTAGATGATGCTACTAATAAGTTGAATTTAATGATGCCAAAAGTAGAATACTTCATAGACAATAGTGTAGAATGGGAAAATAAAATATCAAATTCTTTTGATTCTATTATGGATAGTTATATAGGGATAAAAGGGTCTATGGATGAGTTTGAACGCGCAATTTCTAGTGGGGAGTTTAATCTTAAAGAGATTGCAAATGATATAGTTCCAAATATCAATAATACAGTTTTAGATTTACAACAATTGATGATTAAAATGCAAAGTGTCCTTGAACAATATGAAAAAAGCCCCGCAGACTTACTGTTTAAACAACAAGAGATTAAAAAAGGTCCAGGAGAAAACGAATGAAATATATTTTAACATTTTTAACTTTATTTTTATTTTTAGGCTGTACAACAAAAGTACCAGTAGCTATAAAATACAAAATTGATGGTATCTCAAATATACAAAAAATTGAAAATTCAACTTGCATGAATGAAAGTTTAAAGGTTATGCAATCATTTAGCTCAAGCATGCTAATGTCTTCAAATATGTATTATGTCGAAGATAAAAACAAAGTATATGCTTATTCATCTGCACAATGGGCTAAAACACCAAATCGTATAATTTCAGATGAATACTTTAAATTGCTAAGAGAATTAGATATATTTAAAGCTGTCCTTAGTTCAAAAACTAGAACAAAAACAACTTGGATATTAGAAAGTAACCTAGAAGAATATATGCAATATTTTGAAGATGATTTTTCTAGGTCATATGTAATTATATCTATAGATTTAACTCTAATAGATTCTAAAACATCACAAGTGATTGCTACAGAAGTGTTTAAATCAAAAGTTGAGGTTCAAACGATGGATTCTGATGGTGGCGTTAAGGCATTTAACATAGCTTTGAATAAAATTTTAAATGATAGTTCTATTTGGTTTATTAGTCAATGTCAGTAATTAAAGAAGAGGAATATAAAAAGCGTAGAGACAAAGTTGCTAAAAGAATGTCAAAAAACTCTGTAGCTATAATTTTTAGTGCTACATATAAAGTTCGCTCAAACGATACTAATTATCCATTTAGACAAAACAGTAATTTTTACTATTTAACTGGCTTTAAAGAGGATAACTCCATCCTTGTCTTAATCAAAAAAAATAAAAAATATAAATCAATTTTATTTATAAATAAAAAAAATAAAAAAGAAGAGATGTGGAATGGAAAAAGACTAGGTGTTTTAAAGGCAAAAAAAAGATTTTTGATTGATGAAATACATATATCGGATAAATTTCAAAAGAAGGTTAGTAAATATTTAGAATTTAAAAAGAATTTATATTTTGATTTTAAACTAGATAATTCACAAACAAAGCTATTTGAGAAAATTGCAAAAAAAATAAATATTCACAAAAATATAGCCTTAATTATTGAAAAAATGAGATTAATAAAATCTGATTCAGAGATTAAGCTTATAAAAAAAGCTATTGATATTACTAAAAAAGCACATCATAGATTGATGAAATTAGATAAAATTGGCAAAAATGAATATGAACTATTATCAAATATAGAACATACTTTTAAAAGCCATGGTGCTTATAATGATGCATATACCTCTATTGTCGCAAGTGGAAATAGTGCAAACACACTCCACTATATTGATAATAATAAGCCATTAGTTAATGGTGAACTAATCCTTATAGATGCAGGTTGTGAATATGAATACTATGCTAGTGATATAACTCGCACAATCGCAGTAAATAAACAATTATCTAAAGCTCAAAGAGATATATATGAACTGGTTTTATCTGTTGAAAAAACTATTATAAATATGGTAAAGCCAAATGTTAAACGTTCAGAGTTACATAAAAAAAGTGAAGAACTTTTAGTAAAAGGGATGATAAGACTTGGTATATTAAAAGGAAACTATAAAAAAATTATAAAAAAACAGATACATAAAAAATACTATCCGCATGGTATTGGTCATTGGTTGGGCTTAGATGTTCACGATGAATGCCCATACAAAGATGAAAATGGAGCAGAAATTGCTTTAAAAGAGGGTATGGTCTTAACAATTGAACCAGGTATATATATTGATAAATATGATGAAAATGTCCCAAAAAAATATAGAGGAATTGGTATTAGAATTGAAGATGATATTTTAGTTACAAAAGATGGTAACAAAAATTTATCATCAGCAATAAAAAAAGAAGTGATTGATTTACAAAGCTAGTTGTAAGTATAACTCCAACCAGTAAGGTCATTATCTTTTACTTCATTAAACTTTTCAGAATCTGCTAAAAAATCTATAACATGCATAGGTTTATTTGGAATACTTTTCATGTCCTCTGGTTTTACCAATAGAAGTGGCATCAATGTATCTTGTTTAGTAGATAATCCAAATCCAACAGGCATAATTTGACTCATAACTTCTTTTGGATTAAATATTTCCTCTTCATCTAAAAACTTATCTAATACAGCATCTTTAATATCTTGTGATAAATTTTCGTGTGTATTTAAAAAGATTGTAAATTGAATTGGAGTATCTTTAAAGTGTTTGGGAGCAGGAGTTGCTAGGATTATATAATTTACATTCTCTAGGTTTTTTTCTATCTCAGCTACCTCTAAATATTTATCAGTGTTTATAACTTTTGCTACGGGCATAATATAGTATCCTTTTTTATCAGAATTTTATCATAAATTATTTACACTTGGTATAAAGTTTGCTACTAAATAGATATGAAATTCATTGAAGCATTAAAGCTAAGAAGTAAATTACTTTTTTTATTCATCTTAGTTATAATAGGACTAGTATTAGTATCAATAATGGGCACTATTAATATGAATGCAATGAAAAAAAATATTGATTCTCTATATTTTGGTTCATTAGTCCCAGTAACAGAACTAAATGACATACTTCAAATATATAATGGTGATCTTCCAAATATAATTTACAAAGCAAAATCTGATGATATTTCATCATCTCAAGTTTCATCTCAAATAAATAATTCTATAGAAATAATAGAGAAAAAATGGAAAAGCTATCAGGGTCATTTTAAAAGAGATGAAGAATTGCAGTATGTAGAGTATGTGCTTTTAGAGATATCATCTATAAATGAATATTTTTCAAAAATTGCAATACTTAGTGAAAAAGGGATAGCATTAAAAAAAATATCAAACGATATTTTAGAAAAAAAAGTTTCACATATACACACAACAATCAAAAAATTAATAAAATATGAAGTGGATATTGCTAAGTATGAACGAAAAAAGTTTTTATATTCTTATAATGCTATTGTAAAAGAAGTTGCTTTTATCTTATTGTTTATTATTGTTGGTATATTAGTTATCTCTTTTTATGTATTTAAGAGTATTCAAAATGATCAAACAAAATTAGAAATAACAACAAAAAAATTAAAACGCTCAAATAAAAAGCTTGAAAATGCCTCATATACTGACTCTTTAACTTCTCTTCACAATAGACGATATTTTAATTTTATTTATGACAAAGAATTAAAACGGGCTAAGCGTGATAATAAATATATAACATTCATGATGCTAGACATAGATTTCTTTAAACAATATAATGATACTTATGGACACATAGAGGGCGATAATGCACTAAAAAATGTTGCAAAAGTATTAAAAAATTCACTAAAGCGTCCTAGTGATTATGTGTTTAGACTTGGTGGTGAGGAATTTGGAGTAATTCTCTCAGATACAGATGAAAAAAATAGCTCATTAATAGCTCAAAACATATGTGAGCATATAAGAGCTCAAGAAATAAGCCATAAAACATCAAAAGTAAGTGAATTTCTTACAATATCAGTGGGTGTAGCTTGTTGTATAGCTGATGAATCTTTAGATGAAGAGTACTTACTTACTCGTGCAGATGAGATGCTATACAAGTCTAAAGAGAGTGGAAGGGACAAATTTTTATTAACTACAGATATTAGTAAGGCTAAGACCAAAGAAGTTGCTTAATGCTTTGATTTAAATTTAAAGCCTTCGTGAATAAGCAATGGACGAATTTTATCTTTTAATTCACCTTGAAATTCCATAAAATTATCTTTATAAGTTCCACCACAACCTAATTTTTTCTTTAATATTTTTAATATTGCAGCACAGTCATCTTTTTGCATATGGAACTCTCCAACTAAAGTTACAATTTTTCCTTTCCTTTTTTCTTTTGAGAAAAAAAGCTGGTGCGAAGATGATTCAATTATCTCATTTGAGATTATAGATTTTCGAGGAGATTGTATCTCTGCCCAACTATCATCTATATCAGCACCAATAAAAAGATCTAACTTCTTGCCACGACTCACTAGATCACTTTTTGTGAAAGTACACTCATTTTTGAGTTATCAAACGATGAATTTTTAATCGAGCTTATAACTTCATCTAAAGAGCTAATATCATGGTTATATACAATAATAACAACTTCATCTCCAGCATTTAAAAAAGTGCTTTCACCATACTCTGTGTATCTTGTAGCACCAATTGAGACTATAGCTTGCGAAGGATTTCCACATGCTAAGATATATTTACTCAACTCTTCAAGTGGTCCAAAATCTTTTTGCGTGTTTATTTGCTTTAATATCCATGATATTAATTTATCGTAAAAATAGCTATACCCATTTAACTCAACATCTTCTCCATAAGCATGAATCTCACCATCACGAACTAAAAATGAAGAGATAGAGAACTTATCCATAATTCCACCATCTTTGAATTTATCTATTTTAAAAAGAGTATCACTTATCCCTTTAGAATTTTCGCCCCAATTTTTTTTATCGCTAATTTTTTTAGCTCCTATGACTCTGATTGAACAATCATTATAAGCTCCAAAGTGAGTGGGTATAATCTTTGAAAGTTTATCGTTTTCATATTCAAAATTACATATTAAAGCAACTTCTGGTTCAGCTTGAACATTAACATCTTTAGATGGTAGTTTGATGGTGTCTGATGAAAGAGGGTATGTGCTTAAAATTTCTTTGGCAAAAGGGTTTGAATTTGGTAGATAAAAAGGAAACATCCCTTTAGGAGCTGCCTCATCTTCTGTAATAATATCTTTAAAGTCTTCAGCTTCACCAGCTTGATCTAAGTGAAGTGCAAAGTTACCTGCGATTCCAAGACCTAAGAAGTTGGCATATTTAGACATCTATATTTCACCTTTTTCACGAGCCTCGGCAAATTCTTCATATGTGCCTTTAAAATCAACAAGTGAACCATCATTTTTAATTTCGATAATACGAGACGCATAAGCATCTAGTAGTTCACGGTCATGAGATACGCAGATTACATTTCCTTTGAAGTTGTGAAGTGCTTCACCAAGTGCAATGATAGCTTCTAAATCAAGATGATTTGATGGCTCATCTAAAACTAAAAAGTTTCCACCCTCTAGCATCATCTTACTAAGCATCATTCGATGTTTTTCTCCACCAGATATCGACACTACAGATTTTTCTTGTTGCTCTCCATTAAATAACATACGACCAAGACAATTTCTTATCTCTGCAATATCACGCTTAGGGTCAAATGCTCTTAACCAGTCATAAAGTGTACCATCTCCATTAATTGTATCAGCAGTATCTTGTGGAAAATAACTAGGTTCAATAGTAGCACCCCAGTTTACCTCGCCATCACTTGGTTTCATCTCTTGCATAATAATTTTAAGTAGGGTTGTTTTACCAATACCATTTCCACCAATCAGTGCTACTTTTTCATCTGGTTCAAATTTAAGATTTATATTTTTAAGAACTTCATTATCACCATAAGAATGGCTAATATCAGTGATAAATAAAGCTTCATCACCCATAGCTCTTTTTGCCTTAAATACAATACTTGGATCACGGCGAGATGATGGTTTGATATCATCAATCTGAAGTTTATCAAGTTTTTTTTGTCTAGAAGTTGCTTGTTTTGCTTTAGAAGCATTTGCACTAAAACGACGAACGAAAGCTTCTAGCTGTTCTTTTTCTTTTTCTTTCTTTGCGTTGTTAAGTTCTAATTGTTTTGCCATAACATTTGCAGCAATATACCAATCATCATAACTACCAGTGAACTCGCGAATTTTTTGGTAGTCGACATCTAATATATTTGTAACAACAGCATTTAAAAAGTGTCTATCGTGTGATATAACAACTATAGTACCCTCATGACGCTTAAGTTCGTTTTCTAGCCAAGATATAGTTTGAATATCAAGATTATTTGTAGGCTCATCAAGAAATAAAACATCTGGTTTAGGAAATAAAACTTGAGCAAGTAATACTTTAAATTTATCAGCAGAATCAAGTGAACTCATTAAATTATAATGGTCACTTGCAGGAATACCAACATTTTCTAAAATTTTACCAATATTTACTTCATACTCATAAGTTGGGTCTTCTTCAACAGATATAACTTCGAGTTGAGCTAAACGATTATTTACGCCATCATCTTCAAAATCTCCATTTGCATAAAGTTCTTCTTTTTCTTTTACAGCATCATGTAGTCTTTTATTGCCAAATAATACAGCATCCATAATCGTAAAATTTTCAAAAGCAAATTGGTTTTGACCAAGTACACCAACTTTATTTGATTTAGGAATAATTACATCCCCTTCAAATTCGTTGATTTCTCCACTTAAAATTTTTAAAAATGTAGTTTTTCCAGCACCATTAGCACCGATAAGACCGTATCTTTTATGACGGTCAAGTTTGAGGTTTATGTCTTGAAATAGAACTCTATTTCCAAAGCGCATTATTAAATTTTGAACTATTACCATGTTTATCTCTCTTAGATATATTTTAATTCGCGAATTATATCTAAGAGTTGATTAAAAGATAATTATTTTAGTTTTGAGTGCGGTTTGTCCCAGAATTCTTCGTCAGGTTTATCAATAACAACCTTTTTCATATACTTTTCTTCTGTACGAGCTATTTCAGCACGGATAAGATTTACCATAGCTTTTTGTGATTCAATAGGCTCTGGAAGTACACAATATTCACCCTCAGTTAGTTCATCATCAAAGCGTTGTTGATCAAAGTTTTTACCTATGTATTGAGTGATATATTTAACATCTCTCTCAGCGTTACCAAGGCAAGATGTAGCCCCAGGTGATGGTGTCATGTTAAAAATTAGACCCTCTCCTGTAAAGATAGAAGCTTCACCAAGCATAAGTTTTTGCTCATCTTTGTTTAGTACCTGTGGACGAATACCACCAAACCCTTTTGCATATTCAAATTCATCAAGTTTTAGTCCTGGTACGATTTTTCTTGCATCTTTTAAAAATAAGCGTTTATTTAAAAAGGGCACTTCAAATAAAAAGTTTCTAAATATATAGTTACGAATATCACTCTCTTTTAAAAGTTTCCATAATGCTTTAACTATATTCATATCAAACCTAAGAGTTTTCCAAAAATCCATATAAGTGCCAGATTTATATCGCTCTAGTTTTGGAAGCATAAGTGCAGTTGGTCCAAAACGAGTGTTTCCATCTGCGAGAATATCTGGATCACCATGAAGTGCTGCAAACGGTAGTTTTGGATTTTGAATCATATATACTTTTCCATTTAAAAGTTTTTGGTTTGTCATATAAAAACTACCAGCAACAGGTAAGCAACCAAGATTTTTTCCAAATCCCATACGGTGTGCTAAAAACAACGAGTGAGCGCCTGCATCTGTAGCTACAAAATCAGTATAAAAATTTCCTTTTTGTGTTTTTACCACATATCCGCGTTTATCAGAATGTTCAATATCTTTAACTTCGGTGTTTAAAAATAGCTCAAATTCCACATCTTCTTTTTTTATCTCATCAATAAATGATTGTGATAATTTTGCAAAATCAACAGTTGTCCATTGATTTTTTGTTCCAATTCCAACTATCTCTTGGGGTCTTTCATCTCCATTTTCATCATAAACTACACGAGGCTCTAACTCTTTTAATTTTTCTTTATCCCATACTTCAAGATAAGGAAATAGTTGATTAAATTCTTCATAACGATGCAATAAAAACTCAACCTCTTTTTTTCCAACACCTAATGCCATTTTTTGATGAGCATATATAACATCATTTTGGAGACCGTGACCTAGACAATATCTTTCAATCATTTTTGCAGTTCTTTTAGTAATAGCTGCTTTTTCTAAAGTGTAATTTGTTTCAATATCACCAGCATGCATAGTTTGTGAGTTACTAGTTCCATTTGAATTTAGCGTAGATACATCTTCATATTTTTCAATCACTGCAATAGATTTTATATCAGTATATCTGGCTATTGTATAAGCTAAAGCACACCCAGAAATACCAGCTCCAACTATAACAACTTCAAAATTTTTGGTAGTCATTAAAAACCCTAGTATAAAAATTATTTTATGTATTGTAACCTAATTAGTATAAAATAGCATATGCAAATAAGAGAATTAAATTTAAAAGAGTTAGACATTGTTTATGAGTTGATATCTCAACTTCGTACTGAACTTAGTTATAAAGAATTTGAAGACTTAATATATGAGATGCGGCATATGGAGTATAAGATGATTGGGATTTTTGAAGATAAAAAACTGATAACTTATGCAGGTGTTGCAATACAAACAAATTTATATCATAAGCGTCATCTTTATGTTTATGATTTAGTAACTGATTCAGCTTTAAGAGCACAAGGTTACGGGAAGATGATGCTTGATTATTTAGTTGATTATTCTAAAGTAGCAATGTGTGAAAGTATTGTACTCTCGAGTGGTTTTCAACGAAAAAAAGCACATAAATTTTATGAAGACTATGGTTTTGATAAAAAAAGTTATGTTTATCAAATGTAATGCTTCTTGTAATTAAGTGTACTTCACCTATTGTTCAATTACACTCACAATATATTTTTTTTCTGTCTCACTTAAAACTATAGTATAAAAAACTTGATTATTTTTTGACACACTATTAGCATAAACATAATCAACTTTCGTTCGACAGTTTCTCATTCCATTGTGCTCGGCTAAGTCAATTTTTTTTCTAATAGTATCAATATCTATTATAGCTTTTTTACCATCTGTACTTAAAATCTTAGTTAGTGTGTCAACAATAGCTAAATCAGAGCATTTAGGTGCTTTATTAGGTGTATTATTTGAGCATGCATTAAAGAATGCTACAGTAGCTAATACTAAAAAGGTTGAAATCGTTTTAATTATCATTTATAGGGCCTTTTAGTTTTATAGTATATTGGTATTATAGCTAAGTATGGATAAGTGTTTCCCCATTATAAAATTGTAGTAGCCCAATTTTGAGCTACTTTAAAATATATATGAATTGTGGCTTAATGAAAAATTTGGGCTCCTGAAACATTCATAAAACTTCGCTATATTGGTAGTAAACAAAGGTTTATTTACAAATGGCTGTACCCCAAGGGCAGGCTTCGCGCTAAAAAACTGCAAAAACTTGTCCAAATTGTCAATCTAAAAACACTATTTCAAAAGGTTCAAGAAGAGGAATTAAAAGATATTATTGTCATGAATGTGACAGTTGGTTTAGCTCAAAAAGAAGACCAA
>JAKISX010000018.1 GCA_021648405.1 Sulfurimonas sp.
GTTAGAAGTCATAGTTATTTAGGAAATTTATCTCCTTCAAAATTTGAAGAGATTAATTTAGTGTTACAAAATGAAATAGCTGCTTAGAATTATTGAAAAAAGTGTATGAATTTAAGTTACCACTCCAGATAATGGTGGTTTTTAATTTACTACAACTATAAATGTACCATTTGCCATTAAATTATTGTCTTGGAAAACTTCAAAAGAGAGATAGCAAATATTATTTATTCTATGTGTTAAAACAACTTTTATATTGCACTTTGTTGAGCTTGGCTTAGAGAGTAGTTTTATATTTTTTAAAGTTGTTAAATAACCAACTTTGCCTTTTTCATCTTCATTAGCAAGAGCAGCGCTGCTTTGAGCTGCTGCTTCTATATACATCCCTAAAGTGGGGATACAAAAGAACTCATTTCTTACAAGAGCTTCATCTCCATCTCTTGAGATAACATACTTTGCAAATCTCATAGGGTATTGATGTGGTAAAATCAATTCTATCATAGAAATTTATTACTTATTGCTTAAGAGCTTGTTGCTCGTTGACATACTCCGTAAGTGATGTTGGGGTTGCAAAGATACTCTCAGCAGCATTCATATTTGTAACTTTAACACCAAATTCTTTTTCTAAAACAAGAGTTAGCTCTATCGCATCAACAGAATCAAGACCTAATCCATCATCTCCAAAAAGTGCCATATTATCCTCTATCTCATCAGGAGTCATATCTTCAAGATTTAAACCTTCAATAATTTTCTCTTTTAAATCATTTGTTGTAATCACAAAATGCCCTTTTTAATATCTAAAGACATTATACCTTATTTTTGTCTTCAAAACCAATCTTTTTACCCACGCTACTTCTAAGTATTTTTTTATGGTTGTGTAGCTTAAAAGGGATATGCATAGTACCAAAATTCTTTGTAAGAAGTTTTCTTAACTCACTTGCTTTTAGTGTTTTATTTGACTCTATATATATGTCTAAAACCTCATCTTTTAGGGCATTATCAACTCTTCTTATCTTAATCATGACACATTTTATATTTGCCAAATTTTCTATTATATTCTCTATTTGCAAAGTGGAAATTCTTTTACCTGCTATTTTTGCTAAGTTTGAGCCTCTTCCAAGAAGAATAAACTCTTTTTCATTAAGTATTTTTACTATATCTTCGCTTTGAAATGGTTGTACTAAATCATAAACTTCATCTGTTAAAACTTTTTGAGAGATAAAAGGGGATGTAACTCTAAGCATATTATCTTTGGTGCTAAGAATAACACTATCAAATGCTTTGCATATAGTTTCATCATCTAGCTTATGAGCAATAGCTCCTGTTTCAGTAGAACCAAAAATTTGCATAACATTAGTACTATACTTTGAGCAAAATTCTTTTGCATCATCACTTTGCAGGGGTGCAGTTGAGACTATAAAGAGTGTTTTATCAAACTTCACATCGCTCTGCACTCTATTTAATGCTTTTATAAAAAGTGGTGTTGTAATAACTAAGGTATCCTCTTTTTGTGCTTCATCTATAAGTTCTTGAAGTAAAAAATTCTCTTTAACATGAAGCTCTATATCTAAACGATTAGCAAGTAGAGCCCCTATATTTATCCCGTATAGATGTATAAAAGGTACAGTTGCAACAACTCTTTTTACATTTTTTTTAGGCAATACTTTTAAAATGGCATCTATCTCTAAATCTAAATTTTGCCTTGTTTTATAAGCACCTGTTGGTGTGCCTGTTGTCCCAGATGTAAAGAAAAGAAATTGCATATCATCTTGGTATAAGGTATCTTTATTTAAATTTTCAACATAACTCTTAAGTGCTGGTTGTGTTTTATCGTATAAAACCTCAAATATATTATTTTTATAACAGTAAATAGCATGAGAGAGTCTTTGTACCTTTGTTGATGCATCTTCAATTTTTTCTATTTTAATAAAATTTTGTTTATCTATATCAAATATTTTCATATTTCTCTCTTGTAAAGTAATAATATAAAGATAGACCCTATCCCTAGAGTTATAACAACTCCAATAGAATAAAGAGCACTAACACTACTAAAAATAAGTACACCAAAGCCAGCAAAAGTGCTCACAAGTGCATATCGTATAGCTATTTTAGTTTGATTCATAGAGATAGATTTATACATATAAATTCCATAATCAATTCCAATAGCGATTAAAATCATCAACGCAAAAATGTGTATAATATTTAGCTGTGAAAATAAACTAATACTAAATAATACAACACTTAGAGGAAAAAGAATATAACTAAGGGGGTACAAAAGTGAAAATCTTGCTATATAAAAAAGAATTGCTATAATAAAAATAAGACTCAAAGTTAAAAATAATAATAACTTTTCTTTTAAAATATTTAGATTTTCTGCCAAGATTTTTGACATATTGAGAACGGTTATTTGTTGACTCTGTACAACCATTTCATCTTTTTCAACAAGAGCTAAAGTATAAAAAATATTATCAAGTTGTGTTATATTAAATTTCATATTTTTTAGTACATGCATATCACATTTTAAAGAATCCACTTCAGCATAAGAGTTTTTAAACACATCTTTAAAGCCTATATTTAAGCCTTCTTTACTTATGTTTTGTCTTAAAGTTTTAAAATCATAGTTTTTAAATATATCTATTTTTTCTTGACACTTTTTTTTACTATATACAAACTTTCCAATGCCAAGCATATTTGGATGTTTAGATGAAAACTCTTCATAACGCTGTAATAACTTCTCTTTTGTGTCCGCACTTATGATAATACTTTTGTATTTATCTTTACCTAATGAGTCAGTAAATTTTTGAGTAACTTCTAAGAGTTTAACATTTTGGTAGTCTAAATTACTAAGATTTTTATCAAATTCTAAATTAAAATAACTATACCCTAGCATCAAAAAAGAGATAATAGAAACATAGATAGGGTTAAAGCTTTTTACATTATCATTAATTATAGTAATTTTTGGTTCTTTTATCTCTAAATATGTAAAAACATAAGAAAAAAGCAGATACGCAGTTGCTAAAGAAACAGCACTAAAAAGAGCAAGTTGTGAAAATAGTTTTATATCTATAAAACTAAATATTAAAAAAACACCAAAAGTGGTAATAAAGCCAAAAAGCACTCGTTTTTGTTTGATAAACCCTTTTTTTGAAAAATCATTATGAAAATAGTAATGAAACATATAATCAACTGATATAGTAGTAATGCTTATACCAAAAACTAAAGTAAGAATATTTATATTCTCAAACATAAACGAGCTTATTAAGATAGCGCTCAAAGCGGAGGATCCTAAGGCAATAATAGTATGAAAAAAGAGTCGATAATTTTTAAGTATTACAAAATATAAAACCAATAAAAGTATGCTTGATAAAACTATAATTTTAGTAGCATCATTTTTAATATAAGCACTATTTTCAACCAAAAAGTAAAAAGGCGCAAAAGATATACTTTGAGGATAATCTTTTAAAATGCTCTGTATTTCAGCATATAACTCTCTAGCTTGAGTAGCATTCATGGTATCAGCATCTGTTGTAGCTTTTAAGATATATCCATAATCATTAAGCTCTAAATACTTATTTGATGATTCAAAATTCATGTTAAAAAGATTCAGTGGGTCGTTTGTATTTATGGGTTTATATATCATTGATGTTGATATTTCATCATAAGTAACTTGTAGTTTTTTTGATATATCTTGATTGGATAAGCTTGTACTATTAAAATCAGCTAAGAGATAGTAGTTTTTCTTAAAATACTCACGCATCTCTTTTGGCACAACTAACTCTATCTCTATAGTATTTATACTTTTTATCTCTTTTAATTTTGCATATATTTCATGAAGCTCATCTAAACCTTTATCATCAAATCCCTTAGTAGCTATAAGAATATCATTAGAATGTCCAAGCTCTCTTGATATCTCAAAAAGTTTTGTACTCTCTTTTGAAAATAGTGCTTCTAAAAAATTTGTGGATATTTTTATATTTGAAGATAGGAGTAAATATAATCCAAGAAGGGTTATAAATATAAGTAAATTAAGGTGTTTCATCTTTTTATAATCTTAATGGTATCATCATTTAGCATATATATTTTAAACTCACTAATCTTATCTTGTAATGTTTTAACCTCTATCTTTGTAACATAATCACTTAGCTGATTTTTTATATGTAAAACATATATATCTAACTCTTTTTTAATATCAAAATCATCATTGCTTTTTAACTCTTGTACATTATCTATCTTTTTAATTAAATCAAGATACATCTTTGTATATAAAAGCATATCACCACTAAGCTCCTCAGTTTCACCATCTGCATCCTCAATAACTATACTCTTAGAGTTGGCTACAATTTTTTTAAATATTGGTTTTTCATATGTTATTACTGTTTTATCATCTTCTATAGATATTGTTCCACTTTTTGTAAATTTTTTCTCTACAGCGTTTACATATCTGTGTTCATCAAAGTTATATGTAGAAGCAAAAGCAGTGATGCTTATAAGAAGTATCAGTATGTATTGCATAAGATATCCTTTTGATTTTGTATAATATTTTGAGTATATTCTAAAAGCTCTTTTTCTGATGAAAATTTTTCAGGATATATAGGTTCTAACATCTTAACATAAATCGTTGTATCATCTAAAGTTGCATAACATGGGCTTCCTTTTGGTAAAACTCTGCTTGAACCCTCTATCACTATTGGAATGATTGGTCTATTGGTATTCATCGCTAATCTAAAAGCTATTTTTTTAAACTTTCCAAGCTTTGCCCCTGTGTGTCTTGTTCCCTCTGGAAAAAGCATGATATTGCGGTTATCTAAAAGTACATTTTCAAACTCTTTATAAGTTTTCTCAACCATACTTAAGTTATTTTTATTCAAGTAGCGTATCCCTATAAGGCGAGAACCGATATTTGCTATTGGAATCATCTTCACATTGATGTTAGTTAAGGAGAGGTATTTTGGTATAAAAGAGCCTAAAATCGGATAATCTAAACTCGATTGATGTGAAGATACATAAATGGCACTTTTTGGAGTATTATCAAGTAAATCTAGTTTAAGATGAATCCTTGGAACGAGTTTAAAAAATATTCTATATATTAATGCTGAAAGTTCCTGAAATGTATCTTGTGGATATTTAACAAAAAAATACATCAGGAGATAGATAAGGATAGAAAATGGAAAAAAAAGAAAAATTAATCCCCAAAAAAGAAAAAGAGCGTAAAGACTAAGAATACAATTTATACGCATAAATTTTTCCATAAATTATTTGTGCAGCTAAGGCTATAAAAAAGAAAATATACCAGCCAACAGATGTATAAAATGCCCACAATAGGTCATCGCCGTAAACTACTACAAAAACTTGAATAGTTGTATTTACAAAAGTAACAACAGCCCAATAGGTATCGCTTATTTTTAAATATTTAATTTCCCAATCATCTAATTCTTTAGGATAGAATCTCTTTGTAAATTTATATATCAACTCTTTTTGATTAAAACATGAATCAACAAAAATGACAAAAAATACTGCTGATACCACAACTGGTACAAGTTTTACTATCTCAATACTTGAAAAAATATATGCAATTAAAAGTGAAACTAGATAAAAACTTGGAAGCAAAAGGTCTTTAAAATTCTCTTTGTTAAAATATCTATAAACAAAAAATACAGTAGCGAAACCTATATAAAGTAAGATGACTAGTTTAAATTCAAAATTGTACAAAAGTACAATAAAGAGTGGAGCATAAAGGATAGATAAAAGATTACTCATTAGAATTAGCTGTAGCTACAACAAAGTCGCAAACATTATCTACAGTTATTAAATTTTCCATCTCCTCTGTTTTTATCTCTATATTTAACTCTTTATCAAGAGTTACCATAAGATCAATTGCATCTAGAGAATCAAGTTCTAACTCTGTAAATAAGTTTGACTCTAGCGTTATATCATCCTCTTTTATCTCAAACTCTTCAACTAAGATAATTTTGATTTTTTCAAAAACATTTTCTTTTGTTAGCACGCTTTATCCTTTATACTTTTTAAAAATAAGTGATGTATTTATCCCACCAAAAGCAAAATTATTATTCATAACTATTTTACTATCTTTTATCTCATTATTTGCTAAAACATTTATATTAGCACACTTTTTGTCTAATGTTTTAAAGTTCATTGTTTTAGGTAAGAATGATTTGTTTAGCGCTATTAAACATATAACACTCTCTACAACACCACATCCACCTAAAAGATGCCCCATGTGACCTTTTGTACTACTTATAGGAGTTTTTGCACCAAAAAGATTATATGTAGCATGGGATTCTGCAATATCTCCTTTTTGTGTTGCTGTAGCGTGAGCATTTATGTAGTCAATATCTGATGGCTCTATACCTGCATCATCAAGTGAAGTCTGCATAACTTGTTGCATTCCATCTTTTGATGGTGTTGTGATGTGCGAACCATCACAACTAGTTGCATAGCCTATAACCTCACCATATATCTTTACTCCACGAGCAAGTGCATGCTCTAGCTCTTCTAAAACTATAGCACCACTTCCCTCACTCACTACTAAACCATCTCTGCTCTCATCAAATGGTCTTGAAGCAACTTCTGGTTCGTGATTGTGTGAGGTTGTACAAGCACCCATAATATCAAAAACACCAGCTGCTAGATGGTGTTGTCCCTCAGAACCACCACAAATCATAATATCACTCATCCCATACTTAACACTTTCGTATCCAGCTCCAATAGCCATAGCAGAAGATGTACAAGCTGAACATGTTGGAATATTTCGCCCTTTTATCTCAAACATTTGAGCAATATTTGCAGCTACGGTATGGCTCATAAGTTTTAAAAATGCCATAGAATTTTGACCTCTATAACTATTTTGTTCGCTTACTTCTGAAACCCATTGAAAAAGTGTTTCATCTGCACCCATAGTTGAACCGTATGCTATTCCACATCTTTTTGAGCTTAACATATCTTGTTCTAATGATGCATCAACAATTGCATTAGCAGTAGATATGGCACTAAGTTGTGCAACTCTACCCATAGAACGGCGAAATTTTCTAGGTATAAGCTTTTTAAAGTCTAAATCACCAACAACACCACCGATTTTTGTACCAAGATCATCTATCTCTTCAAACTCTGCTAAATGTATAACACCTGATTTTTCTGCTTTTAGGCTTTCATATAACTCTTCATAGCTATTACCTAAAGGTGAGTTTAGTCCTATACCAGTTACAACAACTCTTCTCATCTTAGCTCCTAAAACAATACATATTTATCTAACCATACCGCCACTAATGTTTAACACTTCACCAGTAACATAACTAGCTTTATCACCTAAGAAAAACACACACTCTGCTACATCTTTAGGCTTACCTATTCTCTTAAGAGGGATATTTTTTTTCATATCTTTAAGTGGCAAATCTTTTGTCATTTCTGACTCTATAAGCCCAGGAGCTACAACATTTACGCGTATCTTATATCTAGCAACCTCTGCTGAGAGTGCTTTAGTAAAAGATATCATAGCACCTTTTGCAGCAGAGTAGTTTGTTTGACCAGGGTTTCCAACTATCCCAGAGATAGAAGCTACATTTATAATAGCTCCATTTTTGTTAGATATCATATTTTTAAGAAGTGCTTTTGTTACATAATAAGTTCCATTTACAGATGTATTTATAACATCATTCCATTCATCATCTTTCATAAAAAAGAAAAGATTATCTTTTGTAATTCCAGCATTATTAACTAAAACATCTATCTCTAAATTTTCAAGCTTTGCAAACACTTCATCCCTATTTACAATATCAAAACCAATAATTTCTGAATTAATAAGCTCAGCACTCAACTCTCTTGCTTTGTTCTCTTTGCTTCTATAATGAAGATATACAAAATAATCATTGTCATGAAAATATCTTGCACATGCCTCACCTATAGCACCGGTAGAACCTGTAATTAACACTTTTTTAAGATTTGACATTTAATCTCCTTGTATTATATTTTAGCACTTATTATGCAAATTTACCCTCTAAAAGCATCTTGTTTATAGCTTTTATATCAATATCCATCCTTCTATCATCTTCAAGTTTATCAACAACACCTCTAATAGTAGTAAAGTTTTTTTGTAAAGTTTTGGAACATTTTTCATATCCTCTTATCTCCACAGCTTGTGCTATTCCTATAAAAGCTATACTTAACATATTTGCTAAATCAGGAAGCTGCTTATCAAAATGGAGTGCGGCAGTTGTTCCCATGCTCACTTTATCTTGGTTAAATGACTCTGTTGGACGAGAGTGAAGAGATGCTGCTGTTGTGTTTATCATAACATCTGCAGTAAGGGAGCTTAGAGTAATTTGCATCGCTTTAAAACCATGATGTATAGACTTTTTATTTAGTTTTAAAGACTCACCTAAACCTTTGTTAAATTTATGATCAACTAAAAGTCCAAACTCTTTATCTAATAAATCAGCTACATTACCAGCACAAATTCTCATTGTGTCCATTGCGTGAGCAATATAGCCACCATAAAAGTTACCAGATGTGTAGATTTTTTTACCTATATGGTCTATAAGTGGGTTATCATTAACACCATTTATCTCTGTTCTTATCCATTTTTTGGCAATCTCTAAATTATCTCGAACGACGCCAAGAACCTGAGGAGAACATCTAATAGAGTACCTATCTTGAATATTTTGTTCAGCTTCTAAGTAAAAATTTTCATATCTTGAAAAAGCTTCATGAGTTAGCTTAGAGCCTTTACATTTTGCCAATATATTTGCAGCTGATGCTCTTTGACCATCAAAAGGTTTGCTATCATGAACAAAAGGCTCTAAAGGAGTAATATCGCACAATAAAAGTTCAAATATAGATGCTACAAAACTCTCCATGCTATCGAGTAAAACCTCAAACTCCTCTATAGCATTAATTGCAATAGAACTCATAGTTGCTGTGCCATTCATGATAGCAAGAGCTTCTTTTGGTTTAAATACATATGGCTCAATTCCAAGCTCTTTATAAACTTCAGAGGTTGCTCTTTCTTCACCCTTGTATATAACTTCTCTATCACCAGCAATTGCAGCAGCAATATAGGATAACGGGGTTAAATCACCACTTGCACCAACTGAACCTTGTGACGGGATAAGAGGATAAATCTCTTTATCTAAAAGTAATTCAAATCTTTTTAGCAAATCATAACTGATTCCACTCTTACCTTTTGATAAACTAATCATTCTGATAGTTATCATTATTTTAGATACATCCGCACTTAGATATTTACCAACACCACAACCATGAAAACTATATAGATTTTTTTGCAACTCTTGAGCTTCTTCAAAGGCTGCATAATTTTGCCCAGCTTCACCATATCCAGTTGTAACACCATAGATAGGTCTTCCATTGCGGATATTTTCTATTAAAAAATCATGTCCAGCATCTATGAAAGATATAAATTCTGGATCACTACTTAGCGTTATTTTATCATCATATATAAAGTTTTTATAATTAATTATTTTGTTGTCTATTATCATTTTTTTCCTTTTTTAAAGTTCTATAAAGATAGTGCTTATGCCACGCTGATGCATATTTACTACCTTAACCAAATCTTGAACTGAGTTTATAACACCCTCATCACCTTCATCATCTATATCTATAGCATTTGTAGAGTCGTTATCTAATTCCAAAACTACAGCTGCTCCAGATTCTAAAAATTTTGTGCATGTATTTACCTCTTGTATATTTTGTATATTTAAGCATTCAGTAGCGACACAAAGAACTCTTTGTCCAGATACTAAAGCTTGAAGTGCTGCTGTTTTAAGGGCATCTCTTGCACTATAAAGTCCAGATGATATTGTGATAATCTCATCTTTATCCTTGTTTATAAGTGAAAAATAAGATGGTGCGCTATTATAAACGCTGTTTTGAAATGAGGTTGGAGATATTGAGGATTTTTCTAGTATGGCGTTTGTTATCTTAACACTCTCTTGAATCTCACTATAGCAACTTCCATAAACAACTTTACCATCTTTAAATCCACATTTATCACTCAAATATAACATAATTTTAGCATTTCTTGTTAAACGCCGACGAATCATCATATTTGGTACAATCCTTTTTTCTTGCAAATCTTCTATCTTAATTGGGGCATATATTTTATGTGAGCTAATTATTTTTAATGCAACTTTTCTCACGAGCACACCCCTATAACTATAGATGTATTATTACCACCAAATGCAAAAGAGTTACTTATAACATTTCTTACATCCATAGCTACACTATTTAGTGGTACATTTATACTCTTGTTATCTAATTCAATTAAGCCTGTTTGCGGCGGTATAAGACCTTTTTTAATCACTTCACAACTTATAACTGCTTCTATAGCACCAGCAGCCCCTAAAGTGTGACCAGTTACCGCCTTAGTGGAACTAACATACACATCATTAAAAAGAGTCTCTATAGCTAAAGATTCAACCTTATCATTTGCCACTGTTGCTGTTCCGTGAGCATTAACATAATCAATCTCATCTATATTTAAAGAAGCATCATCCAAAGCAGCTTTCATGGAGGCAATAGCACCTTTAGCTTCAGGGTCTGGATTTGTCATATGATAAGCATCACTACTCGCTCCAACACCTTTAAGCTCAACAGAATCTTTGTCTTTAGTATTTTGAATCAATAATGCAGCTATAGCTTCAGCTACATTCATCCCCCCGCGCTCTTTATCAAATGGGGTACATGGTTTATCTGATAAAACGCTAAGATAGTGAAAACCACAGACAGTTGTATAACAAAGTGCATCAGCCCCAACAACTAAAATATTCTCATATGCCTCTACATCTATGAGTCTTTTAGCTAGTAAAAGTGCATTTGCGCTTGAAGTACATGCTGTTGAAAGAGATCGAGAATCTAAAAAACTAAACTTATCAACAAGGTGATCACTTAAAACATGTATAGAATGGCGTCTTGGATCAAGGTTTTTATAGTTTTTATCTCTAAAAAAGATTTTTTCACTCTCTTGCATCCCACCAACTGATGAACCTAAAATCAAAAGAGTATTGTGAAAGTTTTCTAGTTTAGAGTTGTCTAACACCTTTTGTACTACCTCTGCTAAAAGATCATAAAAATCATCATATTTCATTTGACCTAAACCAAGAGGTGTATCTTCTATAAAAGAAGTGTTTATCGATACAGCTGTTTTTTTTTCATAGATAGAGTTCATTAAAGCTTTTATATCACCAGCACTACATGCTACTTCATAACTATTTATATAACTATTCATGATAAACTCTTTAGTCTTAAAATTTTATACTTATCTTCAAAGCAATCAACATATAATAAATCTTGGGCTTTTTTTATATAACTGTTTATAGCACAAGATGCAGCAGTTTCAAAAAACTTATCATATGTTTCATAGTCTAAATTATTACATCTCATCGATAACAATATTTTAGTGTTATTATCATTTAAAATCGCTTTTATTTCATCAAGAGAGTGTGTTTTTGCATCAAATTCAACTTCAGCTAGTGCATTTTTGCTACAAAGTGATAGTTTTTGATAATTAACACTACTAATCACCTCAACATCTTCATCAATTCCTAAAACCCTTTTAATTACTTCATCTGGATAATTAACCAAATCAATAGAACCTAAAATAGCATCTTTTTTGGACTGATTTATCGAAGCATATATAGATATAAGAGAGTTAATAAATGTAAAATTATCAGATATTTGAAAAATTGTTTTACCACAAACACCTAAAGATGCCGCGATATAATAACTAGTAGTATTTCCAAGCATATTTATAAAATCGTATGGTTTGATAGAATTTTTCTCTTTACAAACATATAGATGTGTTCTTTGAAGCACATCTATGTTTCCAATGCCTGTAGTGATATAAAGCTCATCATGTTTATCTATTTGTGATTCTTCTTTTAATCTTTGAGCACCAAACACACCTAGGTGGATAAAACCATCTTGACGCCTTGTATCGAGTTTATATCTCTTTTTTAACTCTTTTTTAACATCTATATCTTCTTTGTCACTTCTATAGCTACTATAACTTTTTATATAGAGTTTCATACTTGCTCTTTTTTTACTATTACAGAGGTATTATTGCCACCAAATCCAAAATAATTAAGCATAAATACTCCATTATTACACTCCTTATGTGTGCTAAGTGGGGTGTACTTTTTTAACATTGGATTAGAACATGAAAGTGTTGATGGTATAAAACCGTTATCTATAGATGATAAAAATATCGCTAACTCTAGCGTCCCACAAGCCCCTATAGTATGACCTATATATGGCTTTAAAGCACTAAATACAACGCCACTTTCAAAAACTACTTTCATTGCATTTATCTCTGATAAATCACTAGCTATTGTAGATGTGCCATGAGTCTTAAGAGCTGTAATGTCTTTAACACTTATATTTGCATTTTTAAGTGCATTTCTCATAACCTCTACATACTCGCCTCCATCCTCACTAACAGATGTTATATTTATAGAGTTGCAGTTACAAAATCCACCCATCAATGACCAAGGTGCGTATTGTTTAGTTAATAAAACCGCAGCTAAGCCCTCACCAAGTATCAAGCCATCTCTATTGTTATCAAAAGGTTTTTGGCTCTCAAGAGATAGTAAGTTCATCGCACTAAAACCACTACTCATCATTGCTGAGTATATCTCTACACCAATCACTAAAACTTTCTCAAAGATACCACCATTTATAAAATTTGCACCTTCAAGCATAGCATTAGCACTAGAGGTACAAGCGGTATTTATACTCATGGTAAAGTCATTTAATCCAAATTCGTTGGCTATCGCTTTTGCATAAGAGTCTATACTATATTTTTTAGAACTATACTCTGTTCTCTCATCTTCATAAACACAACTCTCAATAGCATGGGCAATATTTAAATCAACTATTGCAGTGCCAATAATCAAAGCAGTTGATTTTCTCTCATCCACATCTAACTTAGAGATTATTTTTAATGCTATATCTCTAATAGCACCATATATCTCATCTTTATTCTCTTTAATTTCATCTTTAAATAAAAAATAAGGTGCATCTATAGTTTGGATATCTGTAGTTATGATTTTTTTAGAAATCTTTATATTTTTGTTTTTAATAGCATCTATAGTTTGAGATAAATCGCCTTGAGATGACAACACTTCATAATCTGAGATATAAACCTTAGTCATTAGATTCTTTTATAAACTCTGCTAGTTTTTGTATAGTTGTAACTTTTCTTCTAAACTCTTTAGAGTCACCTAGCCTAACACTATATTTTTTTTGTAACCCCATAGAGATTTGTAATGCATCAAGAGAATCTAATTCTAATCCTATCTCATCAGAAAAAAGCTCTAAATCGTCTCTAATATCTTCAGGTACTATATCCTCTTTCTCACACTCTTGAATTATCATAACTTTTAAATCATATTTTAACTGCTCTATATCCATCAAAGACCTTTACTTATTCTAATTCGTAATATTACCATAGAGATTGCTAAAGTTATAAGCCCAAAAAGCAACAACTGTAGCGATTCATTTGCTACCATAAAAATATCACCAGATTTTAAAAATATCTCTAAAAATCCATCAAGTCCCCATGACATAGGTGAGATATTTGCAAAGTTTTGCATAGATTCAGGCATGATAAACTTAGGAACCATAACTCCACCAATAGCACCAAGTAAGATATTTAAAATACCACCTATTGTAGTTGCTTGCTCACTCGAAGTTGCACTAACTGCTATAAGGGTTGATAAACCAATTGCTGAGACACTTAAAGCTATAGATAAAGCAACAAGAGCTAATATAGAGCCATTTATCTCTAAAGCTGGAGTGTTAAAAAATGGTACAATAAATATACCAACCCCTATCATTATCCAAACTTGTATTTGATTTATTACTAGGTAGGGGATAGTTTTTGAAATACTCATAGAGAGTATAGATATATTCATAGATGTAAGTCTAGTGAGTGTATTTTGTTTTCTCTCATTAATATATATAGTTGACATTGGAATGATAACAAAAAACATACCAAAGACTATCCATGCAGGGACACTTTGCTGAGTTGAATTTGGTATATCTTCATTTTTATCATAGCTCACTTCAAAAAGTTCATTAGGGGAGATACTAACTTTATTTATAGAATCTGCTGCCTCATTGGAAATAACGCGTAATTTTTCACTAATACCCTCTAATTTTACAGAGATTACACTCTTTAATAACTTTGATTTAAATATCTCTAAAAGGTCATTTTTTATAGAATCTATAACTAGTATTTCTATTTTTTGTTTATCGCTTGTGGTGTAATCTTTAGGTATAGTTATTATAAATTGTGCAGTTTTTTCATCCCTTACAAGATTAAAACCATCATCACTTTGTATCTTATTGACAAGCTTTTGAGTATTTATGTTACTTTCTAAATCTATTATAGCTATACTAAAATTTATTGTATCACTTGCAAACTGATCCCTCATAGCAACAGACATAATAAGTATAAAAATTGCTGGCATAACAAACAAAGCAAGAAGGGCATGTCTATCTCTTAAGACAAGCAAAAACTCTTTTTTTATCATTGCACTAAACATTATTTCTCAGATACATCTAAAAAATGTTTTTCTAGGCTTGTTGAGCCATATCTTATTTGTTTTATTGCTATGTTATTCTCTTTAATAGTTGCTAATGTTTCAAATAATTTTGATTCTGTTGTTTGAATTGTTAAATCATTTTTTATATCTAGGGCATCAATTTTTCTATCACTATGAATAATCTCTATGCAAATCTTATCCGAAACTCTGTTTGAAAGCATATTTTCTAAAGTGTCGTGCTCAACAATTTGCCCCTTTGAGATTATAGCTACTTCATCACAAATTCTCTCTATCTCTGTCATGTAGTGACTTGTATATATAACCGTAATACCAAGCTTTTTGTAGCTCTTAATAGAATCTAGTATCTCATTTCTGCTTTTTGGATCAACTCCAACTGTTGGTTCATCAAAATAGATAATTTTTGGATTATTAAGCAGACCTATAGCTATATTGAGTCTTCTTTTTTGACCACCTGAGAGTGTTGAAGCTTCTTGTGAGAGTAAATTTTCAAGCGAATTAATCTCTATAGCTTTAGTGTAGTTTTCTTGTGTAGCATTTTGAATTTTTGAAAAAAAATCAAGGTTTTCTTTTACTGTTAATTTTTCATAAAAAGCAAGGTGTTGAGGGATGATAGAGGATATATTGTTAATCTCTTTTTTATCACTCTTTATATCAAGTCCAAATACCTCTATATCACCGCTATCAATCTCTATAAGTCCATTCAGTATAGATAATAGCGTAGTTTTTCCAGCTCCATTTACACCTAAAAGACCTAAAATAGAACCCTCTTTTATCTCTAGGGATATCTCATTTAGGGCTTTTAGCTCACCGTATTTTTTTGTAACATTTTTTATTTTAATCATCTAAGAGCTTCTTTTAAACTCTAACATTTTTTTATAGACTTTTGACTCTTCTTCACAAACTTCAAGAAGTTTGTCTGAAATTGCTTTGAAATTTATATCATTTTTGGATTTAATTGATTTTGCTATCATTAATGCAAATTCTCTCCATTTATCCCCCACCTCTAACATAAGTTTTGAAGACTCTTTTAACACTTCATCATCATCAAACAATACACTAGATTCTTGTAAAAATGAGGCGTAGATATATCTAAAACCAGCTCCGCCTGTTCCTATCTCCTCTTGCATTCTAACAATATGGCCTAAATAGAGTTTTGCGTATCGCTTATCTTTTTTTTCTAACTTTAAAATAGATTTAGCTAAATACTTAATACCCTTTAATCCTGCAATAGGCACTGGTGTTTTTAGCATCGATTTAGCAGTTTTTTTAATACTATTAGCGATTATGGGCTTTAAGTTTATATTTTTTGGTATATCAACAGGATAATAAAGTAGGCCTTTTGGAGCCATAATCCCTTTTGCAAACCTTGCTTTTGTTAAAGCAGCTTTATCACAGCGTACACTATTTTCAAAAACTGGGTCACTTATAAGATACTCATTTTCTTCTTTTGCAAAAACTACAAGGTTGTGAGCATTAAAATGAAACCTCATCTCTTGGGGAAAATATGGAAGCCAGTAAACTGAACTCTGAACTCCAACTATTTTTCCCTGCTCTAAAAGCTCATCAAGTCTATTTTGCCCTTTTTCTTTACTCGAAAAAGTTTCTAATTTCATTTTTACTTTTAATTTTTTTTGTATATTTTTAATAATTGACTTTGGCAAGCTTCTATATGCAATAAGCGGCATACCACCAATCTTTACAAATGGAAGATAAGCAAAGGTTAAAGCATTACAAAGACCAAAAACCATAGGCTCACTTAAATTTAAACCATAATGCTTAAGCATAGATGACATAACCCCGCTTTCACAATGTGCTGAGTGAGTGTGCTCAAATTTATTTGCATTCATTTTCTACATCTTCCAATACTTTTAAATCTCCAATAGTTTTACCCATAGCATCTGCATACACATTTAGTCTTTTATCACTTATTTTCGCAAAATTTTCTGGTTTAAAATCTTGTTTGATTGTCCATTTGAAAAAACCTGTTGATTCTGCTAAAAGTTGTAAGTCCATCCTTAGAGCAAACATATAATAATAAAGTGGAGATTTGTTACCATTTTTTACTTCACGGTAAGCTTCTCTTGCACTATTTTCTAAATCATTAAGGGCTTGTTTTGTAACAGCTTCTTCAACATTCCAGCCACTTGAGCTAACTACTTTAACTTTGCCATCATCATCAAGTGCGTAGATTGCTTTTTTATTTTTGGCATAAGTGGAACTATTATCTTGAGGCACATTATTTATATTCATTTATACAGCCTCCAATAACATAAATGCCGTTGAAAAACGACCACTTTCGGGGATGTAACATAAAACTTTTTCCCCTTTTTTAACCATACCGTTATTAAATAGCTCTTCAAGCATAATATATATTGAAGCTGAACCAGTATTGCCTTTTGATGAAAGATTTGTGAACCATTTATTTTGTGGTATGTCACAGCCAGCTTTACACATTTTTTCATAAACTTCATCTCTAAAATATGCAGATGAGTAGTGAGGTAAAAACCAATCAATCTCCTCTGGTTTAAATATTTTTTTATCCAACATCTCACGAAGAGCCCTTGATACCGTAAATTCCATAACATTTTCATTTAAAAGTTTTACATCTTGCTTTACAGCAAAAATTGATTTTTTAAGCAACTCATTTGTTGGATATTCTCTCCAGCCTTTAATAGAACCATCTTCAAGCTTTTCACATCCAGCATACATACAAGTCTCAAGAATATTTGCATACGACTTTAAAAATATTTTATCAATTCTTAAAGAGAGGGTGTTTTCATTTGCTTTATTGCTCAATGCTATAGCCCCAGCGCCATCGCTGAGCATCCATCTTAAAAAATCTTTCTCAAACGCAATCTCTGGTTTTTTTTCCAACAAGGCAATTTGCTCAGCTATCTCTTCTTTAAAATTTTCAGCTCTCATAGTAGCTGATGAGTTTTCACTTCCTGTTGCTACAGCTAAATCAGCGTCACCTGATTTTATTGATGTATATGCATACTTTAAAGCTGTAATTCCGCTAAGACAAATTCCAGCAGTTGATACAATTTCAAGAGGATCCATACCAACTTCACCATGTACCATAGATGCGTGATTTGGCATTATTTGATCAGGTATAGTTGTTCCACAAGCTAAAATGTCTAGCTTACCTAAATCAAGCCCATCTTTTATTAGTTTAGTAATAGCATTAGCAGTTAATTTTGCATTTGTGTGTGTAGTTTCCCCAGTGGTAGGGCTTATTGCATAATATCTAGTTATTATTTTATTTGAATTTAGTATAATTTTTCTTGCTCGTGAAGTTCTCGGACCAGCTTGACCTAAAATTTTTTCAACATTATCATTATCTACAGCTTCATTAGGTAAAAATGCCGCTATTTTATTTATATACACTTCTCTCAAACCTATCTCCTATCTACCGCTTGGTAATTCATATTTTGCCTCTAAAGAGCTTAATTTGTTTTTTTTAAATTTATTAATAAGTTTACTTAACACTACATTTATAGGAACTATTGTTAAAAGAAGAAGAATCAAAAAAGCTACATATACAGTTATAGTTATTTTTCGAGCAAATGAATACTTTTTTCCTGAAAATTTAATAAGTCTAGTCCAAACTTGAAAGCTTCTATTTGCAATTTTTTCTGTTGCAATAAGTTTTCCATCTATATTTACTGCACCAAGATTTTTTAGTAGAGAATTGCCAGTTTTTTCTTTATCTTTTTTTAACGCTTCATTAAGTCTTTCGCCAAATCTAGAAGCATTTTTTATATCTGATTCTAATATACCTGCTGGTGGGAAGAATGCAAAAGGATTTTTCTTTCCAGTTAAAAGAAATCGAGGCATTGTAACTAAGGAGTATGCTCCCTTTCCTTGATCAGTTAATGCAACATTATCTATAAGTTTTGCATTGACATTAATTAGTAAATTTTTCATCTTTTCTTGAGCTAACACCCACATGTCACGACATGCAATAAGTGTAATTACTGGTTTGTTATTAAATATTTTTTTTGCTTGAGATGATTTCATAAAACCTGTAATTGGAATTGATGGTGACATATACCAAACAGTGTAGCCTAGTATGATTAAATCATAATCATAATCTAAATCTTTTATCTCTTGTATTTCGCATCCATCCATTAATACGGACTCTGGAAATTCATCAAAAAATTGGTAAAAAGGCCAAGGAAATGGATATTCAACCTTTGGTTTAATTGCCCTAACATCGACTTGTATATCTTCATCAGGCAATTTAGATATAAAACTATCTACAACCCTTTTTAATTGTCCAGTTTGCGAGTAATAAAGCATTAAAATTTTTTTCATATAAGAGAATCTTTAGTATTTAAATATTTTTAAGTTATTATACAATATATTAGATTAAATTTTATGAATGTGGATAAAGATATGATAATTTATCATATCTTTATAAGATTGAACATTATTCTATAATTGAAACAACTTTATTGTCTTTAAACTCTATAAGTCTTGTGTCAAATTTACTTTCCCAAAATTTCCAAGCATTTGATTTTGGACTCATTGTAGCATGTGTAGGTGGATAACCTCTAGAAACTAAAACAGCTTCTTTGCTCATCCCAACCACCACTTTTGAAGCCAATAAATTAGATGTTATTGCTTCTCTTTCAAGTTTTGTAAACTTACTCAAATCTACTTTTTTAGAGCTAAAATATCTATTGACCATCTGTTCAATAGTTGTACCTGAATACTTAGGTATATTTTGCAGCATCACTAAATTACCATCTAAGGTAAAAGAAATCTGCCTATTATTTACATCTTTAAATTTAACTTTAGTGTTTACTGGAATCATATGACCATTCCCATAGTTGGTTGTTTCAATAAATTTAGATCCATATCTACCAAATTTGGTAATGAACATATTTCTTTTTGTGTACATCTCTTGATTTGTATCAAATGCTTTTTTAACAGCAGGACTAAATTTTGCTCCACCACATCCATTAAAGCCAATACTAAATACTATTGATGCAATTATTAAAGTTGCCCATTTTATAGTTTTGCTCATCATAATAAAACTCCTTGTGTTTTCTTTAAAGAGTATAATATAATTTACTTAAAATAATCATAAAAATTAAACCACTGTTGTGGATATTTTTTTAAAGTATCCTCTAATACACTCATATAGTATTGTGCTGTTTGCTCAATAGATTTATCTTTTGTTGGCACCTCATAATATAACGCATCATAGTTTCTATCACCCTTGTTAATAGTATGGACAATTATTATAGGTTTCTTAATCCTTTTTGCAATATCAAATGGATCTTTGTTTATTTTAACTTTAGAGCCGAAAAAACTAACCTCTATCGAGCGTTTTTCATTCGCTACACGATCTGCCATCATGGCAACTATCTCGTTTTTCATCAAAACATTCGCTATCTGTATATTTGCAGCAAAAGCACCCATGTTTAAATCTATTATATTTACATTTTCTTTTTTGTTATCTTTAGTGTTTTGTTCAACATCTTGCATGTTTTGATTTGTATTGTCTTGCATAACAACATTCATGGGTGGAATATCTTTTGTTTGAAGATTGTGAGTAGATGAAGCCCATCCCCCAACATGAGATAATAAAACTATTCCACCCTTTTCATTTAGAATTTGAAGAAGCTCTTCATTTATGCCATTGTAATTAAAACTATTAGGGTCGATTCGTGAAACAAACCTGTCAAATATAGAGTTTGCAAAAGTTTTAATATGTTTAAAAAACATATAATTTGTAAGCTTAATATTTTGATGTTTATAGTAGCTTTGTAGTTCTTGTTTTACATCTCTTGCAAATAATAGGTAATAGATAGCAATAAAATTTAAAAGTATTGCTACAGCTCTATAGCCAACTATTTTATATATAAAAAGTAATAATCTATACCCAAATGCATTATCTTTATTTTTTACTGCCATAAAAATCCTCTTAAAAATAAATACCTTTGTATTATTAGTTTTGTATGTAATAAACTCAAACGAAGATTATCTTTAAACTTATCAAAGTGTGAAACTCTTTCATCTGCTGGAGGATAATAGCACTCAACATCTACATCAATTATATCACCACCCTTGTAGCTATGTAAAACTAAAACTTCTATCTCAAAATCAAAGCGTTTATTTTTAATATTAAAATCAAGTATGTTAACAGGGTAGATTCTAAAGCCACTTTGTGTATCTCCTAAAGATTTGAAAGTTTCCAACTTAACCCAAAAGTTACTAAATTTTCTACCAAATTTTGAGCTATTTGGAACATTTTCATCATCAAAATTACGATTTCCTATAACAATAGCTCCGTCAATATAAACATCTAGCATTTTAGAGATTTCACTAGCTATGTGCTGTTTATCCCCATCCATAGTTACAAAGCTTTGATACCCAAGCTCTTTTGCCTTTTTTGCACCACTTAAGATAGCTTGTCCCTTGCCCATATTTTTTTTATGTGTGATTAGCTCTACATCTAAACCAGATATATCCACTTTAACATCACAACCATCATCTACTATTATGATTTTATATCCATAAATTACAACACTTTTAATAACCTCTCTAATATAAGGGGAGTTATATACAGGAATAACTATACAAGTTTTCATATGCTAAAACTTGCTATCTCTTCTTCATCGCAAAGAACTTTAAATTTATTTTTATTTTTTTCATACTTTAGTATTTGCTCTGGTAGGGCTAGTTTTAAAAATTTTGCTTTTTTTATAGATATTATTTCTATCTCAAAAAGTTTAGATATTATTTCAAGGTGCATAAATCCAGGTAGTATAGGATGTGATGGAAAGTGAGCTTTAAATATTGGATGCCTTGCATCGCTTAACTTAATAACTCCCATTTTTGCATCTTGATATTGGATTGTATAGAGTGTTTGTATTAACATAATTTATCTCTTTATTATAATGTGAATAATAGTTTATCAAATTTAAATTAAAAATAATTAACTTTCTTGTATAATTTTTATAATCTTTATAATTAATATAGATAAATTAAGGAATTTAACATATGTTTAATGATAAAAAATCAAATGGTCAAGAAGCTCTTTTAGAGGCACAAAAAATTGCATTTGCACCAATCATATTTCAATGCGCAAGACTATTGCGCGACTATGGTATATTTGAATTACTTCAAAAAAATAAAAAAACAGGTCTTAGCATAGAAGAGATTACTGATAAGATAGATATTACAACTTATGCTGCACAAATCTTATGTGAGTCTGGTTATAGTATGAGTGCATTAGATTTGCGTGATGAAAAATACTATATAACTACAATTGGCTATTTCTTGCAAACTGACGAGATGACAAGAGTAAATATGGATTTTAATCATGATGTAAACTATCAAGGTTTGTTTTTCCTAGATGAAGCACTAAAAGAACAAAGACCTGCTGGACTTCATGAAATATTTTCAAAAGAGAAGACAATCTACCCAATCCTATCTGAATTACCTCAAAAAGCAAAGACAAGTTGGTTTAATTTTGATCATTTTTATTCTGATGCAACTTTTAAAAAACTTGTAGATATTATGTCTAAAAAAGATATAAAAACTCTTTTAGACATTGGCGGAAATACTGGAAAATGGGCTATAGGGCTAACAAGTGCATCTAAAGATACAATAGTAACTATATTAGATCATCAAGGACAAATAGATGTAGCACTAAAAAATGCTAAAAAAGCAGGTGTTAAGGATAGAGTACTAGGTAAGGCTATGGATCTTCTTGATCATACTATAGCATTTCCAAAAGGGGTAGATGCTGTATGGATGAGTCAATTCTTAGATTGTTTTGGACCTAATGATATTGTAAATTTAATTAGACGATCAGGTGAAGCTTTAGATGAAAATGGTAGAGTTTATATTGTTGAGCCTTTTTGGGATAAAAGCAATAAAATTGGTTCGTATTGTTTAATTAACACTTCGCCTTACTTTACAGCATTGGCAAATGGGACAAGTAAAATGTATCGTGCAAGCGAGATGGAAAATTTTGTAAACAAAGCTGGACTTGAAGTAGAATCACAAATAAACGACTTAGGCTTTAATTCTACATTAATGGTTTGTAAAAAACCATAATATTGTTTTAAAAATATTGTTTATTTTAATCTAAGGACAACTCCAAAACCTCTATCCAATCAGTTCTAAAGGAAAATAGTTGAAAAATAACATATCAATTTTTGCATCCATAAGATTTAAAATATTTTTATGGTTTTTATTTATCTCTATTTTACCAATTATTTATATATCATATACGAACTACATAGAGTATGAACAAAAATTAAAAAAAGCAACCTTTAATGAGATAAAACAAACTTCAAATTTAAAAGCTAAATTTATAGACAACTGGTTTTCATATAGAAAAACAGATATATCTGTTTGGTCACAATCAAAAGATAATATTTTTTTTTTTAAAGAGCTATCTACTTTATACGAGAAATCAAAATTAAAATCACAAGATTTTGTAAAAAGTGATGATTATTTAAATTTTATTAAGACAAAAGAAGATACTTTAGTACTGCTCTCACAGCAATATGATTATATTTACGATCTTTTTTTGATAGATTTGAATGGAAATATTCTTTTTAATGTTGCTAAAGAAAATGGTTTTAAGGGGTCACTATTTGACGGAAAATATAAAGATACAAAATTTGCAAATGCTGTACAAGATACTCTAAAATATCAAAAAATTAATTTTTCAGACTTAGAGAGATACAACTTTTCAAATGGCTTAATTTCAGGTTTTATGACAGCCCCAATAATAGATAAAACGGGTAAAAATATAGGTGTTTTTGCAATACAATTTTATTTTGACAAAATTTTTAATCTCTTTGATGCAGATGTTGGCAATACTCAAGCATTATATTATTTAGTTGGAGAAGATGGTTATTTAAGGTCAAAAATAGATATAAAAGATGAGATATTAAATAAAAATCTAGTTGTAAATTCTAAACAATATAATAACTGGAAGGATGAGCACTTAAAAAAATCATTAAACCATTTAAGTTGCGATGAAGTATTTCTTCAATACATTAATGCTAAAGGTAAAAATGTTTTTGGAATACATCAAAATATAGAGCTATTGGGCGTAAAATGGGCTTTGCTTAGCGAGATAAATACTGATAGTTTTGTATTAGCTAAAAAAGATTATTTAATTAGTACTGTTTTGTTTTTAGTTATTATAATGTTTTTAATAGCAATAGTTGCATATTTTGCATCGATTAGGTTGACAAAACCAATAGATCTCCTTTTAAAAGCTACAAATGATTATGCTTCTGGAAATAGAGATGTAGATATTCAACCTAAATCAAAATCTGAAATTGGCAGCTTAAGTGAATCTTTTAATAAAATGATTATATCGTTAAATAAGAACGAAAATGAATTAATTAGTAAAACTAAACTAGCAGAAGAAGGTATTAAAAGCAAATCTGAATTTTTAGCAAGTATGTCACATGAAATTCGTACACCAATGAATGGTGTTATTGGTATGCTAAATTTATTAAATAATACAAAATTAAATAGTTTACAAAAGCATCATATCCACTTAGCTCTTAGTAGTGCTACAGCTCTTTTAGCATTAATCAATGATATTTTAGATTTTTCAAAAGCAGAAGCTGGTAAGTTAAAGCTTGATATTTATGAGTATAACATTAGAGAAGAGTTTGGAAATTTCGCTGAAGCTATTGCTCTAAAAGCTCAAGATAAAGGTGTTGAGCTAATTTTAGATATTTCAAAAATCCAATATGATAAAATTGAAGCTGATGGCAATAAAATAAGACAAATTCTTACAAATATAGTTAGTAATTCAATTAAGTTCACTAATCAAGGATATGTTTTAATAGAAGCCTCGCTACATAAAATGCCAAACGAAGAGACAAGATTAAATGTAAAAATTTCAGATACTGGTATTGGAATTCCAAAAAATAAATTAAATATGCTTTTTGATTTATTTACACAAGTAGATACCTCAACAACAAGAAAATATGGTGGAACTGGGCTTGGTCTTTCTATTGTAAAAAAATTATGTAAATTAATGGATGGCAAAATAAAAGTAGGTAGCGAACTTGGGAGGGGGAGTGTTTTTGAATTTAACATAGGGGTTAAATTAAGTCTAAAGGCTAAAATAATTATACCTAAAACTGATTTTAAAGTTAAAAAAATTCTTATTATTGATAGTTCAATTAAAAGCATAGAAGCGATAAAAAATCAGCTAGAGTGCTGGAAGATAGATGTTGAGTTTTCAACAATTTTTGATGAAGCGCTTCATATATCAGGCGATAGTTTTTTTGATATTGTATTAATTGATATTGATTTATTGGGTAATGATATACAAAAATCAGCAACTATATTAAAACAATCAAGTAAAAACGAAAACATTAAACTTGTTATGATGACACCGCTTGCTTTTAATTTTGATGGATCAATATCTATTGATGAGTATTTTTCAAAACCAATTACTACAAAAGATTATATGCATATTCTAGATCTATCATTACAAACAAAAGAGCATCAACAAAAAGAAGTACTCAAGGTACAAACCAAAAAATCAAAAATATTATTAGTAGAAGATAATGTTATAAATCAAGCAGTAGCTCAAGGTATGTTAAATCAGATTGGATTAACATCTGAAATTGCACATAATGGTGCTGAAGCTATAAAGATGATAAAAAATGCTAAAGAGAGATATAGTCTTGTGCTTATGGATTGTCAAATGCCCATTATGGATGGGTATGAAGCAACTACAAATATTCGAGATGGATATGCAGGTAAAGAAAATAAAAATATAATAATAATCGCAATGACTGCAAATGCAATGTTTGGTGATAAACAAAAGTGTCTTAGTTTTGGTATGAATGATTACATTACAAAACCAATAAATTCAACAAAGTTCAAAAATATTTTAAATAAATGGTTGCCTATCGATAAAGATAATAAAGAAGATATTTTAGTTTGGGATGAAAAAAACCTTTTTCTTAGATTGGGAGGCTCTAAGGATTTAATGAAAAAAGCTATAGTTATTTTTTTAGAAGAGATCTATATTTTAAGTGATAAATTAAAGATAGCAATTGAGGAAAATAAAAAAGAAGATATAAAATTATATTCTCACACCATTAAAGGTTCAGCTTCTAATCTAAGCGCACTTAAGCTTCAAGAAATTTCAAAAGAGATAGAAAATAATTTAGACGGTAATTATGATGAGTTTATAAATATAATAGATGAGCTTGTAGATACTTTTAATATCTACATAGATAAAAAAATCAAAAAGAAAGAAGTTGGAGTATATGATAAAGATCTATTTATATCATCTTTAAAGGAACTAAAATTATTACTTGAACATGGCTCATATCTTAATACACAAGAGATGTGGATTTTTTCGTTAAAGTTAGATGTGAAAATAGATAATCAATTGTCACAATTACGCAAAGAGATAGATAGTTTTAATACAACAAACTCTATTGATATTATTGACGATATTTTAAAAAGTTTTATAGATGCTTAACTTTAATTTTTGAATTAAGGGATAATCCAATAAGTGTCATTAAAATCATCACCACATAAACATTTATATAGCCATAAGTAGCACCTAGATAAACTAACCAAAGAAGGATAGCTCCAAGAGGGGTAGGTACACCTAAAAAATAATTTTCTATCTCCCCTGCATCAGAATTTATATTAAAATATATAAGCCTTCTTAACCCTGCAATTATGTAATGTATGCTAATTATTGCGGTTAATAAAATCCAAATGCCAAGTTCCGCTTGAGAGTAAATAGCTTGAAAAACAAGAAAAACAGGAACTAAAACAAAACTTAAGAAGTCTGCAAAGCTATCTAGTTGGATTCCAAACTCGTTTGATAAGTTAAATTTTCTAGCAATTTTACCATCAAATATATCAAAAGCACCACCAATCCAAGCAAGTACAATAGCAAGGAAAAAATTATTTTGAGAAATGTAGTAAATAGCTAAAATTCCAGCTGTGATATTTACAAAGGTGAACATATTTGCTAAATTAAATTGAGAAGATGGAGTAAAAAGAAATTTCATTTATCACCTTAATAAAAAATATCGAAATTATAACTAAAAAACAGAGCTAACACCTACTTGATAAGAGTTATCAATATTAAGTAGGCTATAAGTTGTTTTTGTGTAGTATTTTACTATGAAAACATTATATGATTGTGAAAAAAATTGCAAAGTCAAAGTTATTAAATTAAATGCTTCTACAGAACTAAAACAAAGGTTTATATCTTTTGGGATTATGAAAGGTAGTGAAATTGAAATCTTACAACATACTGCTGCAAAAAGTACAGTTGAGATAAAAGTAGCAAAGATGAGAATAGCACTTAGAGATACAGAAGCTAAATTAATAGAAGTCCAAAAGATATGAGTAATGAAAAAATAAAATCGTGTCCATTGACAGCTAATCATATAAAAATAGCCTTAGTTGGACAACCAAATGTTGGTAAGAGTATGCTTATTAACTCTATATCAAACGCCAACTTACATGTTGGAAATTTTTCTGGTGTTACAGTTGATAAAACAGAGGTTTTATTTGATTACAAAAACTATCATTTTACTGTAGTTGATCTACCTGGAACATATGCATTTACTGATTATACTATAGAAGAAAGAGTTACTCATAACTATCTTTGTGCAGAGAGTTATGATTTGATTATAAATGTAGTTGATTCAACAAATTTAGAAAAAAATCTTCAACTAACATCAGAATTAATGAGTATGTCTAAAAACATTATAATAGCTTTAAATATGAGTGATGAAGCAAAAAAAGAGGCAATAGAGATAGATTCTGAATATATGACTCAACTTCTTGGAGTACCTTGCTTGAAAGTATCAGCTCAAACAAAAGAGGGAATTAATGAGCTAATAGAAGCAGCGGTTATTCAATACGAAGAAAAATCTCAAAAATCTAAGCTGATTTTTAGTGAGCCAGTAGAAGAAGAGATAGCTCAAATAGTATGGTATTTAGAAAAATATAAATTTAGTGATGATGATTCTTATCGTCATATAGCTATTAACCTTTTAAAAAACGATCAAAAAACTTATGAGAAAATTCATGATAACCCTATATGGATAGAGCTTCAACCGATCTTAGTAGAAGCCTTAAAACACATAGAGCTGCATCATGATAGTGATGATATTAAAGAGGCTTTTGCTCAAGAGTATGCTTCTTTTAATAGGGGTATTATTGCTGAAGTTGTAAACTTAAAAAATCAAGTTGAAAAAAAAACATTAACAGAAAAAATAGATAGTGTATTAATTCATCCATTTTTAGGAATCCCTATATTTTTATTTTTTATGTGGGGTCTGTTTCAGCTTACTTTTGAGATTGGTGCTATCCCAATGGAGTATATAGACGCATTTTTTGGTTGGTTTGGTGATACTATTGGTGCAACAATACCAAATGATGATGTCCGCTCACTTGTTGTAGATGGGATAATAGCTGGAGTTGGGGCTGTTGTTTTATTTGTTCCAAATATTATTATTCTTTTTATTGGTATTGCACTTTTAGAGAGCACAGGATATATGTCAAGAGTTGCTTTTTTGCTTGATGGATTTTTTCATAAATTTGGATTACATGGACAATCATTTATTCCGCTAGTTACTGGTTTTGGATGTTCAATTCCTGCTTACATGAGTGCTAGAATTCTTAAAAATGACCGAGATAGACTTTTAACTCTTTTTATAATTGGCTTCATGTCATGTGGTGCAAGACTACCTGTATATGTTCTTTTTGCAGGTGCATTTTTTTCTGCTCAAATGGCAGGAAATGTTCTTTTTGCCATATATATTGGTGGTGCAATGCTTGGTTTAATTGCCGCAAAAATTTTAAAATTAACTGCTTTTAAAGGTGCTGATGAGCCATTTGTTATGGAGATGCCAAAATATAGACTTCCAACTGTAAAACTTATATGGCATACAGTTTTAACCAAAACTATGATGTATATTAAAAAAGCTGGTACATATATCGCTGCAGCATCTATGTTAATTTGGTTTTTAAGTAATTATCCACATAATCTTGAGCTAACTCAAAGTTATGAAAGTAAAATAGAGATAGCAGTAGATGAAAAAGAAAAAACAAACCTTTTAAATCAATTGGCAGTTGAGCATTTAGAACAAAGCTATTTAGGATCTATTGGTAAATTTACAGAGCCAATTTTTGCTCCATTAGGATTTGATTGGAAGATGAGCGTAGCTCTTCAAACAGGACTAGCTGCAAAAGAAGTAGTTGTTTCAACTCTCGGCGTTTTGTATGCTTTAGGAGGTGAAGTAGATGAAGAGAATAGCTCACTTATAGATGCGATAAGTAAAAATATATCTTTCGCATCAGCAATCTCTTTTATTGTGGTAATAATGATATATTTACCATGTTTAGCAGCCTCAGTAGTATTTACTCGTGAAGCTGGCGGGATTAAATACTTCTTTTATCTGTTAATTTTTACATCTATAACAGCATATTTTTTAGCATATATAGCTTATAATATAGCCTTATTGTTTTAAATATAATATACTTTTTGCATAACCTAGATTCTGAATCAAGTTCACAATGACGAAAGTTCGAGTATATCGTCATTCCGTGCTTGACACGGAATCTAGTTTTTGATGTTATGATTTTATATTAAGGATAAATAATGAAAACAAAATTTTTAAAACTATGTACAGCTATCGCACTCATTATGAGCTTAAGCTCTATTAGTTTAAATGCACAGCCTCTTAAACCATCAAAACCATTTTTGATACAGGGTAAGTTACCACATCTTGTAAGTACGGTAAAAATTCTATGGGATGATGATGACTTAGCCCTTAGTGATGAGCAAAAAGAAAAATTAACTATCGTTAAGAAAAACACTAAAAAACAAGTAAAAAATCTTGCAAAAGAGATAAATAAACTTCAAAGCTATATTGTTAAAGCTACTCTTGATGGGATGGAACCAAAAAATCTAAAAGATGATATGTATAAATTAGCAAAACTTA
>JAKISX010000019.1 GCA_021648405.1 Sulfurimonas sp.
ACTGCCCTTACTACAGCTTCAAGCTATTTGTTACCTCCTAACCTGTGTAGTTTAGTTCCAAAGTGGTGGCTAACCTTTCCTTGGGCTGGATTGTCCAGCTTGATTACCTTAGCTTTGCTTGGCACACCCATTTACTATAAACTTTTTATCAATTCTACAATATTAGTTTTTGTATCCGCTTTATTCACATAATAATTAAAGTAACTGTCATCTCTTTTTTTAGGAAGTTTATTATCTTTCCAATTAATAAAAATATTTTCAAACTCTTTAAAATTTTTCACTATATGTACCCTTTTTTCTAACATTTTTCTTGCTTTTGATGTTAAAACCTCATTTTCTCTAATAAATAAAATAATTTCAACATCTCGACCTAACACTTCATACAATGGCGTACTCATATACTCTATGACAACGCATTTTGGATTAACTTTATTTAGCACATCCACAAATGTATTATCCCAATCTACTTTAGCAAATTTTAATTTTTTGAGTTCTAAAAAAACAGAAGTTTGTAAAATATTTGTTCTCAGATATGGTTTTATTAAAGATGTAATATGATTTTTACTTTCATTTTCCAATAAAGACACTATTTTCATTTGCTCATTATGCAGTACATCTGGTCTAACTCTAAAAAATCCTCCATTAAATATAGATACTGTATTAGATACAGGAAACAGTATGTCAACAGTATTCTTTTTATTTATTATGTCGATTCTACATAATTTTGTACTGCCATAAGGATAAATTTTTATCCCATTTGAACCAAAATAAGCTTCATAGTCTCCTTGACTAAAGCCATAGCTTATATAATAATCGCATCTTGTAAACTCAGAATCGTAATTTATATTATTGTTAAAAAGCCAACCACTTCCATGTTGCATACCTAAAACTTTAATATCTTTTACTCTACAATATTCATAAAACAAAGCTTTAAAACCAAATGTTGGTGGGTTTCCCCAAATTGCTAAATCAATAGTATCTTTATTAATTAGATCATCTAACGTTTTTAAACCAATATAATACTTAGAACTATTGTTGACAAAATCTCTTATTAATAATGATGCTATAAAAACTTCAATATCATCTTTTTCTAAATCAAGAACTTCAAAAACATCATTTATATTTTCAATATCAGGATAATTTGAAGTAATACAAAATTTATTGCTCAACGCTTGATTCCCATAAGGCACAAGTTTAAATTGCTTGCTTCTTTTAATAAAATCTAAATTATATAATGATTCCATGTAAAGTATTGTCTTTTTATTTCTACTTATATAAGATAAATACTGATTTAAAATATTTAATAATCTAAAATATACTTTATTTAAATTACGCAACAACCTAATAATAAATTTGACGATATTTTTATTTTCTTTTCTTACGTTGGACCTTTTCCAATCAAATTTTAAATTATGACTTTTTAATGTATAAGTTAAAAACTCTTTTAGTGTGAATACTCCATAAAAATTATCGCTATAATCAAAAACTACATTGTCATTACCATCATTAATTTTCAATAGTAGTTCTTCAAATATAAGGAATCCAGACAAAATAAGTTGAAGATGGTACAAATATAGAGGTCTAAAGTAATTTAATTTTTCAACATTAAATCTTTGAGAAATCAACATGGAATATTTTTGATCTAAATTGTCAACCAAATCATTACTTAATTTTTTTGCATGTAAATTTATATCATCAATTTCTTTCTGTGTTAATAGTTCTGGCAAAAAAACTACCTTATAATCATAAAATTCTTTTATATATTCATAAACACCAGCATGGGATACATATATTATATAAGTATTATTATTTTTTACTATATTCTTAGTAAAATAATCAATGTCCTCAATCGTATGAACAAAAACATTTATCTCTTTTTTCATATTATATCTCCGTAATACAAGTAGCAATTTTTTTCATTACACCCTCATTAGCATGCATGCCATCATAAAAATCTTTACTTGTAAGATTTAACGTATGAGGACTATATGATCCTATTAACTCTATTTTATTATCATTTGCAAATTGTACCAAATATTTTTCTGCAGCTAAAATATTTTTATATTTTTTATTTTTACACAATATATCATACGTTATTGGATTATATGGAGAAAGAAGAAAAATAACTTTAATTTCTTTTGCTTGTATATAATTAATAAAATCTTCAAAAAGTTTAGTGTTATATAGTTTATCAAACTTTTCAAGAGAGTAAACATTTCCTTGAGTAAATTCCATCGCTTTATGTTTAACTCTTTTTTCAACCGGATATCTTTTTTTATATGGATGATGAATAGAACCATCAGGCTCTTTTATTGAATCATCAATTTCTAAAGTATCAGTATAATAAAAGGTTTTATCATTGTTTTTAAGAGTAGAAAGAAAGAAAATCATATTTGAATATGTATATGAAAAATTTATCAACTGTTTCCATTTCGCTAGATTAAGAGTATCAACTTTTATTTTATTATTTTTACTAACTTTATTCATTTCATAACTATAGTACTTCTCAAGTGTTTTCCATCTTGATTGATTATTGTATTTATTAAATGCCCAAGGATCTATTCCCAATATAATTGTTGATGGAATATAACCTTTTATAGATTCATAAGCACCAATAATAGAAATATAATCTTCCATGCTAGCACCACTTACAGAATGATTAAAAAAATTAACATTATCATCCAAAAAAAATCGTTTTCTTAGTTGCATCGTTCTTGATGATCCAATTACAACAATGTCATTTGTTACTTTCATATTTTTAATTATAAGCTCTTGAAAAAGCCTTTCATCATAATTTTTCAAACCTGCAATCATATTTCCATCAGTTAAGGAACCAGCTGCTTTTGATAAAAAATTTGAATTACCAAAAACACCTAAACTATCAATTCTATAATTGAATATAGTTATCAAAAACACTATTAACACTATGAAAACATTTGAATACAACAACCATCTTTTATATATTTTCATTTTTAAAACCTAAAATACAAAAACTCAGAGTATCCACTAAGTTTGTAAAATGAGATTATCGATGCAAATATAAATATAAGGCTATTTGTAATGCTTGCTTTAAACGTGTCTAATATTAGTGTTGAATTTTTAAAAAATAATATTACAATAAATCCTACTAATAACCAGACTACAATACTTCTATCAGCCTGAATAGTATTAAAAATACCATTACCAAACTCAACTCCAAAAGGCTCTAAAAATACAAATTTAGAAGATAAAAAACTTGGTAATATCACGTTGTTAAAACTAAACATTGAGGCCAATACTCTAACAGCATCATCCCATTCTTTAGCTCTAAAGAATACCCAAGCAATATTTATAAAGTTAAAAGTTATCAGCCATGCCAACCAAGTCCATAGTTTAAAACCTAAACTACTCCAAGCTCTATGAACAACTAGGGCCATTCCATGAAAAAATCCCCAAAATATAAATGTCCAACCTGCACCATGCCATATGCCGCCTAGTATAAAAGTAGCTAAAAGATTGTTATAAGTTCTAAAGCTTCCTTTTCTGTTTCCACCTAGGGGGATATAGATATAATCTTTTAGAAATCTTGATAATGTAATATGCCATCTTCTCCAAAAGTCTTGTATATTTGTTGCTTTATATGGAGAGTTAAAGTTTATAGGCAGTTTTATATTAAACAGAAGTGCCAAACCTATTGCCATATCCGTATAACCACTAAAATCAAAGTATAGTTGGAATGTATAAGAGAGGCTAGTTGCCCATGCCTCAAAAAGGTTAAGTGCTGTTGTAGTGTCAAATCCAGCAGTTGCCCATACTGCAAATGTATCTGCAATAACTACTTTTTTAAATAGACCTATTGAAAATATAAATAGTCCTGTCGCTATATTTCTATAGTTAATTACTTTACTTCTTATATTTGCAAACTGAGGCATCATCTCTTTATGATGGACAATCGGTCCTGCTATTAGCTGAGGAAAGAATGTTACGAATACTGCGTAATTTAAAAAGTCATACTCTTTTGTCTCTTGTCTATAGCTGTCTACAAGATATGCTATTTGCTGGAAAGTAAAAAATGATATAGCAAGTGGCAGTGTCAGATGTAGTAGTTCTACATCTGCACCAAAAGCAAAATTAAAGTTCTCAATAAAAAAGTCTGTATATTTAAAGTAACCAAGCAGTGTTAAGTTAGAGATGATTCCAAAAGTCAAAACTGTTTTTTTAGACAACTTATTTTTATTCTCTTTTACATCTTTTGTTAAGGAAGTTCCTATAACATAGTTAAAAAGCATTGAGGATAAGATGATAGGGAGATATGCTATATTCCACCAAGAGTAGAAAAAGAGACTGCTAAATACTAAAAAGCCTTTACTTGCTTCTATTAGTCTTTTGTTGTTTAGATAGAAGTATATAAAAAATGTAATTGGCAGAAATGCAAATATAAATTCGTAACTGTTAAATAGCATAATAAAAACTACTTTTTTTATTAATTATACATTTGATATTATATTTATTCATCTTTTAAATAATCAACCTTTAATTATTTAACTACAAAAAAAGGATTTAATAAATTTTCTTTATTATAAAGTACACTCTTGTTCTCATCATATTGCAATACTTTCTTCCCACTCTCTAATACTATAGCATGAGCGGCAGCAGTATCCCACTCCATAGTAGGAGCCAGCCTTGGGTAAATATCTGCTTTTCCCTCGGCCACTAAACAAAGTTTTAAACTACTGCCCATTGAAATAAGTTCTTTAACTTTGTCTGTTTTTATCTCATCTACAAATGTTTGAGTCTCGTTTGACATGTGAGATTTACTTGCTACTATTACAAATGTATCATCTTCTCTATTAATTGGAAGTTTCACATCATTTTTATATGCACCATGACCTTGCTTAGAGCAGTACATTAGCTCTAGCGCCGGAGCATACACAACTCCAAGGACTGGGATGCCTTTATGCACTAATGCGATATTAATAGTAAATTCATCATTCTTTTTGATAAATTCTTTAGTTCCGTCAATCGGGTCTATACACCAGTAATATTCCCAATCTTTTCTTATCTCATAATTTACTTCTTTATTCTCTTCACTCATTATTGGTATAGTTGGATATAATTTTTTTAAAGCTTTACAAATAAGCTCATTAGATTTAATGTCAGCTTCTGTCAATGGTGACTTATCATCCTTATACTCTATAGTAAAATCTTTGTTATAAATCTCCATAATAAGATTGCCCGCATCAAGTGCAATACTCTTTATATCTTCTATATCTATCTTATCAAGCATTTAAATATCCATTTATTTTTAAATAATCCAGTATCTGATTGACAGATTCTTCAATAGTCTGATAGTCTGTCTTTAAGTGTAATTCTGGCTGAATTGGTTTTTCATAAGGGGAAGATATCCCAGTAAAATTTTTTATTTTCCCATCTCTTGCTTTTTTATAGATTCCTTTTGGGTCTCTTTGTTCACAAGTTTTCAATGAAGTGTCCACAAATATCTCTATAAACTCTCCATCTTTAACCAAAGTTCTTACTTGTTCTCTATCTCTAGCAAATGGTGATATAAAAGCCGACAAAATTATTGTACCACTATCAATAAATAGTTTTGAAACTTCACCTATACGTCTAATATTTTCAACTCTTGAATCTTCATCAAATCCTAAATCTGCATTTAATCCATGTCTTACATTATCACCATCAAGTAAATATGTATGAAAGTTTAGTTCATAAAGTTTGGCTTCCAAAGCATTTGCTATAGTGGACTTTCCACTACCACTAAGTCCTGTAAACCACAATATATATGATTTATGCCCTTTTAATATAGTTCTTTGCTCTTTTGATATATAGACTTCGTGCCATACTACATTTTTATCAATCATTTTATACAATTCTTTTTAATATATTTTACAATAATTTTACTTGCTTCTTCTACTGATATTTTATCTGTATCAATTACTATTTCAGCATGTTGTGGTTCTTCATATACATCATTTACACCTGTAAAATTTTGATATTCACCTCTTTCAGCTTTTTCATACTTACCTTTTGTATCTCTTGCTTTACAAGTTTCAATATCAGCTTTTACGTATACTACAATATTATTTTTCACCATTTCTCGAATTGTTTTTCTTGACTCTCTATAAGGAGATACAAATGAAGCTACAGTAGAAATAGAATTATTTTGTAAGGTTTTAATTAAATGTCCAACTCTGTGCATATGTCTATTTCTATCTTCTCTGCTGAACCCAATATTTGGAACAACATCTCTTATATCCTTGGAGTCAAGTCTCTCTATTGGAATTTGAAATTTTTCTAATTCTTTGAATACTCTATCTGCAATTGTAGTTTTTCCTGAAAGTGGCAATCCTGTAAACCAAAGATTGAACGGCTCAATTCTTTTCTTGCCCCACCTTACTTTAAACCATACTCTTTCATGTGCCCAATAAAGCCCTACTTTTAATACTGTTTCTATCATACCTGCTGCTATTGCTAAATCAAGTCCACCAAAGAACATGTAAACAATTATAATTGTAGTTGTCGTAGCTAATACTCTCCAGCTTATACCTTTAGTTATTGAGCGTTTATTTGTTTCTTTGTACATTAGATGACTTTACACTCCCACTTAATATCTACATGCACTAATGGAAAAAAGTGAGTCATTTAATCTGCGCTATATGGTGTTGAAAAATTGAACCACTTATAGTGTTCTTTTGCAGCTTCTACTCTTTGTTCCTTTGAAAAAACTAATTTATAATCAAAATAATTCATTATATCTTCAAAGTGATATTCTATAATTTGAGCCTCTTCTTCTGCTATTCTTTCTCTCCATCTATTTGCATTTTCACTTGAAGGTTTTTTAAATTTGGCACCTTCAAAATTATTTCCACCCCAAGAAACTCCGAATCTAGTTGGGTGCAAGAGGTTTTCAGAATACTTTATTCCTGCAAAATCAGCCAATTCCTTCATCGTTTTTTCTGGATCAGCAGTTAAGTCTTCAAACTTAACCACTTTGTAGCATTTTTCACCCAAGATCTCCCGATTATTTTTAGCAAATTCTAATCCCAATTTTCCTCTTTCTATTAAACTTTGCAGTAATCTTTTTTGTTCATCATTGTATTTTTTATATTTTTCATCCCAACCAGATTTTAGTGAAGCCCAGTTATCCCTTGGATCTCGTATCAAATGTATAAATTTTGCATTTGGAAACATTTTTATTAAATCTAATGCATAAATTTCTGTACTTGTTGTTTTTTCAAACCATACCTTTGGTTTTTTATTTAAATAAAAATATTTATGAATATTTTTCATAACTACCTTTAAAATATATTTTATTGACAAATCATCTGATAAAATTATTTCATCTTTTATTGCAGTATAAAATTTTTTATGCTTTTCAAAAAATTGTTGCTTCTGTGTTTTATCAATTTTAAATTCATTAATTAAATCTTTCAAAAATACATTAAGAATATCATCTAAACGTTTTAACTTTTCTTCTTTTGAGTACAAGTCACCTTCATATCTTGGATAATACATATAAAAAAAACTGCTGTCATCAGGATATACCACTGCATCTTCAGCATTATCAAACAAACTTATTAACATTGTTGTTCCTGTTTTTCTATGTCCACAAATGAAAACCGGATTTTTTAAAAAATTTTGACTCATCTATCAACCTTTATTATTAAATTATTATCTAAATAAATTTGAAGAAAATTTAATACTTTATCTAAATCTAAATCAATGATTTTGCTTAACTCATAAGCTGTATGTCTTCCATTTATATATTGATTAATTGCTTTAATTTTCAATAGTGCCTCTAAATCTTCATCTTCATCTGGATGCAAATTAAACTTTGACATAAATATCAAACCTATGCTTTTTTGTTTTGGGATATAATCTTTAGCCAAAGTACTAATCACATCTTTAATAAAATTATATGACTCTTCTAAAACTTCACTATTAATTATAGACGGATTGTCCGCGCTAGTATGATATTCCTTATATGGTGCCCTATGAAATGCTACTGTAGGAATTTCAATACCGGGCGAGCTCATAACCAACTCATCATTTGACATCTCTTCAATAAACTTCTTTATTAAGATTTCTGATTCATATTCTTGCACCTTGTGCTCCACTAAAAAATCTAAATGTGAGTCCTCATACATGGTTTTTTGCAGTGTCAAAGTATTGTTATTACCTAAACAATCAAAAGAAAAACCATACTTTATATTTGATATTTTCTCTTCATTATTTGCAAACCATGCAACTGTACCAACAGTCTCAGGAACAAATAAAAATCTTATAGAGTGAAACAATTTTGTATCCTCTAATTCTTTTGCAAGTCTAGCTGCAACAACTAATCCAGTTATTGAATCATTTACTTGGTATGGGTGACAAATATTCGTAACAATTAAAATTTCTTTATTACTTTCGCCTTGAATAAAAAACTCTCCCGCAACCATTGGTTTATCTAATAATTCAGTACTTATATCAACAATATAATCTACTTTTTTATCCAAAGAATCAAAAACATTTTTACTTAAACATAGACCCCATCTATTGTCATAATATTTATATTGCCATGGAATTGAGTCAGGGTTTTTATCACTATAATACAGATGCTCTTCTAGCTCATCAAATGATATCTTTTTATTTATAGACTTCGAGTAACTAACTATGTGCAAAGGGTTGTCTTCAAAATTTATAATCACATTTCCATCTACATTTTTTAAATATGCATGATTTACATGAAATCTTCTTGGAATGTTCCATGTCCATACATGGCTTCCTGCTTCATACTTGTTAATACTAAATTTTTCATTATCTATATACTCTTCAATTAAGTTTAATGCAACTAAATTATCATCATGGTTTAATGTCCTATGGAGTGGGTATAAATCATTTAATAAATCCATCATCGTTTTATTCATATTCTATTAACCTTATTTTAAAATCTAATGTTTTGAGTACTAAGTCTTCTTCTTTTAATCTACTCTCATCAAATACTATTTCAATTTTCCATACAATTATTTTATTTTCATTATTATCAAAATAATAAGCTCCTGGATATGGCTTTGTTAAAGCTCTTACAAAATTATAAATATCTAGTGCACTCCTACTAAAGTCTATCAATCCATCTTTTGGTGTTCTCCTTGGATATGCTGGATATGTTCCCGACGGATTATGTATCCTAGCTGCAGTGCCATTTTTAATTTTTGGTAAAAATTCTTTAATTAATTCTGCTCCAGCAAGTGCAGACTTCTCATAGACAGTTTTGCAATCATCATTTAGCAATATTGGAAAAGATTTTTGAGCTATAATATCCCCATCATCTGCTTCAGGAGTTAGATAAAACATTGTTATTCCAGTTTCTTTTTCTCCCATAATAATTGCCCAATTTACAGGTGCTCTACCTCTGTATTTTGGTAAAAGTGAAGAGTGAAAACCAATTGTTCCTAATTTTGGAATATTTAAAATTTCTTCACAAACTAATCTTTGCCATCCACACACTATTATTAGATCTGGATTAATATCTTTAATTTTATCAATATGCTCTTTAGAATTTATATCTTTTACTCTGAATAAAGCACTACTATTCTTCTTAGCTAATGGCTCAAAATCAATAAATCCAGATGTTTTTTCTTGCATATCAAAAGGTAAAGTAAATATAGCCTCTACACTACCATTTGTATCATATACAGATTTTAAAACTGTATACCCAATCTCTACCGCTCCTATAAAAACTATTTTCATAACATACCTAATTTCCTGATTAGTTTAAAAGGCTCTGCATATTCAAAACCAGAAATCAATCCCCAGTAATTTGCATGTGCTTTTAATGACTTATGGTTTCTGGGATGTGGATAATCCCTACACTCACTTTTGTAACACTTCATAGCTTCCAGTTTAATATCTAATTCATCTTTTATATCAATAAAAATATTAGGTATAAATGTTTTCTCACCCTCTATATAATTCCATTCAGTAGATGATGGTACATTATAGCTATAAACTTCTTTTACTATCTGTCCTGTTATTGGTCTAGTTGCTGTAAAAGTGGCTTCCGCTATAATTTGGTGATCTTTATTTAAATCACCTATATGATGTGTAAATACTCTATCTGGTTTTATTTTACTAATATATTTTTCTATAATTTGTGTAACTTCCAAAATTGGTATATTATCCATTTTCTGATTTGGTAGGTTTTCAAAAAAAAGCTCTTTAGTACCTAAAATTTGATTTGCCTCTATAGCGTTATCTCTTAATATATTTTCCATTGATTTATCATACCTAGTGTCAGATCCACCTGTCAAAATCACTACATAAAACTCTTCTTTATCACAAAATTTTTTTATTAAACCGCCACAACCTAAAACTTCATCATCTGGGTGTGCTGCTATAATTAAATTTTTCATATACTACCACCTATGTAAAACTGTTGAAGTTTTTTGAATTTTACTTAAACCATTGCTGATATAAAAGTTTAGAGCATCAATATTTTTAACTTGTGTCTCTGTTCTAATTATATAATCTTTAAAATAATCTAAAGCTTTATTAATAAGCACTCTGCCAACTCCTAATCCTCTAAACTTTTCTATTACTGCTACAAAAAAAAGTGTCGCGATTTCTTTATCTACATTAACCAAAATAATACCAGCAAACTCACCACTGATTTTGGCACTAAACATATGTTTATCTTCTGAAAGTTTATAGTTTTTCAAGTAATTTGTCCATAAAATATCTGCTTTAGAATTACTAATATTTAAATCTGTATGAAATCTTGTTAAGGAAAATGATTTTCCTAATTCATCATACGGTAGTTTTTCATTTTTATTTTCTTTAATTACTTGAACTTGATTGACAGTATCTTTATCTTCACAGCTTTTATCACTTATATATTCTAATGTAATTTCTGTATCAATGTAAGTACAACCACATCCTTGTAAAAATGACACTATTTCATAATTAAAACATGTATCTATTTTTACAGTGACAAAACAGCTTTTTAATCTCTCTTGTATTTCTTTTTTTATCAGATTACTCACAAGAAGATTTGATTTTTTAATATCTAAAAAATATGACGGTCTATTAAAAAATTCACTATCCCAATCTAAATATTTAAAATAATAGCATATCTCTTTATCTCTTAGCACAATATCATTAGAAAAGCTCATCTATTAACTCCACTATTTTATATGTATTAAAAATATTTTTGTCTGATGGTTTAATTGGGTTTATGATAGCATCTGTCAATACACTATCACTAAATTCTCTGTAACCTAAATATTTTGCCCAGCCTTTTTCATCAAAATATTCACATCTTGCTATTTGATGTTTATAAGTTGCAATTAAAATAGGTGAAACTTTTGTTGCCACCAACTCGCTTGATGTAAGTCCTCCTGCTCCTATACCTATATCACAAGCTAAGTATTCATCTAGCATATTTATAATATTTTCTTTTATCTGATATTTAATATTACTATTACTATTATTTAATTTATCTTCTAACTGATGTTTATATTCATATCCGGAACCTATAATAATATTTAATTCAATTTTCAGCTTTGATTTAATTAAACTATCGACAACTTTTCCGGTAAAATCAAACTCATCAGCTCCACCCATGGCAATAAGTATTTTCTTACTAGTAAAATTATTTTTTCTATTTAAAACTTTTTTTGAATAAAACTCTTTAGGCAAAATAACATGTTCAGCGCCTAATAAAAATTTTGTATTTGGATATTTTTTTATGTCGAAAAACTTATGAGCCTCGACATCCCAATCAATTACTAAATCTAAATCGTCTAAAATATTACCATCAAAATCAACTGCTACTTTTTTTACTTTTTTATTTATACCAATATATTCAGACAATTTTCTTTCTGTTATTTCAAAAAACAGTATATCAATATCATAACTATCAATAAAATTATTTATATATGTGATTTCATCTTTCAATACTGTGCTAGAATCAATAATAAAACAATTTTGCAAATCATATTTTTTAACTAACTCAACCCCAGCTTTATAATCTTTGATAATAAAATACTTTTCATAAGTTTTATCAAAATACTTCGAGATATTAATCAATGACATCAAATCACCTATCCCAATATGAGGAGCAGCATCTGCCCTAAAGAGTATCTTTTTCACTTATACTATCGATTCCCAGTTTATAGGATCTTCAAAGCCAATATTTTTTGTTGCGGTTACTTTATTTTCTTTAAATAACTTAAGATACTTAGGTTCTAAACCTTTCTCTTTTTTACCTGCTCTTAAAATAGAAATATCTTCTGCTTTTATTATTTCGCCTTTTTGAATATCTTTTTTAGAAAATAGTGTCATATAACAAAAATCTCTTAAATATTGTTCATGTTCATGACATATTTTTTCACTGCTTCCATATATGGTTTTGTCAATTTTAAAAGTCTTCTTTTCATATCGTTTTTCTGCATCTCTAATATCTAGGACCATCTTTTTCAATTCATCTGGTTCAAGTGCGAAAAAATGATCAGGACCTTTCATCTGCTTATCTAATGTTATATGTTTTTCAACAACTGATCCACCTAAATAAATAGATTGAACAGGTGCATCTGAAGGTTCCTCTGTATGATCTGAATACCCGGTTTTAATATTTGGGAAAACTTTTGCGAATGTATCCATAACACCCATATTTACATCTTTTAACTTTGTCGGATATTGAATCGAGCAATGCAATATAGTTAAATTATCATTATACTTTAAAACTGTATTAACGGCATTTTCTGTTTCACCAATAGTAGCACCACCAGTACTCATAATAATAGGAAGTCTCGTTTTTGCAGCAGCTTCAATAAGAGGAATATTAGTAATGGTATAGGAAGAAAGTTTAATTACTTTCATCCCTTTCTCCATCATTATGTTTAAACCTTCGACATCAAATACTGAAGCCATGAAATCAATACTTTTTTTTTCACAATAAGTTATTAACTTATTAATCCATTCATTTGGCAATTCAAACTTTTCTACAGCCTGATAAATATCATAGCTATACTCTTCTTTATCATCTTTCCAATCTAGTTTTCCGGCACTTCTTGGGTACATGTTTTTTGCACTAAATATTTGAAATTTTGCCGCACTACAGCCAGCCTCAACAGACATATCAATCATCTTATAGCAGTTATCAATACTCCCGTTAAAGTTAATCCCAATTTCTGCTATTATATACGTTTTCATCTATTTTTCTAGTAACTGGCACAAAACCCTTAAATCGCCCTCTCCAAATTTTTCTCTACCATATGGGTCTTTTTCAATAACATCTAAATCAAAATCCGTGTCTGTTCCACCGCTTAATCTTTTGAAATTACCAAAACCAAATTTAGATAATCTAGTTGTTATTTCATCCCAACTTGTATGTCTATATGTGGCGCTCATTCCATCCATAATATGAACTATTTTTTCTCTTCTTATGCCCATTGACTCCAATGTATTACTAATAAATTCAGCACACACATCTTTAAGCATGTGAACACTGGCATCCCATAAATCATAACTTATTCCACCTTCTCCATCTGTGTAGTACCACATCCATCCATCTTTCTTTAAAACTCTTTTTGCTTCTTGAATAGCCAAATTTTCATTATCTGTATGATGAAATACTCCATTTTGAACTAAAAAATCAAACTTATCACTATCATATCCAGTCTCATAAACTGTTGCTGCTTTAAAATTTGTTTTATCTTTTATATTTTTCATGTCACTATATTTATTTGCAAAAGCTATACTATCTTTTCCAAAATCAATTCCAGTTACTGTATTTGCTCCTTTTTCAAGCATTGCAAAACAAAATACACCATTACCACAACCAAAATCAATACAATCTTTTCCGATAATTAATTCATCTAATTTATTAAAATTTATTCTATCTACATATCTTTTAACGTAGACACTATATTCTTCTTCATTATACTTATCCCAAATAATATTAAATAATTCTTCATGTTTTTCTTCTTGATAATGACTTTTACATCCACTTAACTCTAAATTATTATCTAAAAAAGATATCTCTTGCAATATTTCAAACTGTTTAATGGCATCCAATACTATTGTATTTGTTAGCGCATATGGATGCTCTTTTAAATCAGCATTGAAAGCTATATTTTCATATCTCATATTCATTGTAGATAATACAACTACTTTAGCATTAGCATTATAGACAGTATTCTTACTCTCATCCATCATGTTGGTAAGAACATCCAAGTTCTTCATATATATTTTTTCCATTTATTTTTCTCCTTTTTTAATAAAAAATTTCTTATACCATATAAATACATTTATTAATTGCCATAAAAACATTTGATGATTTTCTTTACTTGTTAAATGTTCATTGTACAGTTCTTTTATTGCATCTATATTAAATATACCTATATCTTCGAACTCTTTTGAACTTAACATATCTAAAATCTGGTCTTTATTTACTGTTCGAAACCACTCATCTGCCGGTGCGATAAACCCTGCTTTATCTTTTCTAGTCCTAACTTTTTCAGGTAAGATATCTTTCATAGATTCTCTAAGTATCCACTTCCCTATGCCATCTCTGATTTTATATTTATTATCCAAGGCATAACTAAATTCTATCAATCTATGATCCAAAAAAGGTGATCTAGACTCAATAGAATGAGCCATAGTATTTCTATCTTCAGCTCTTAAAGAAGCAGGGACAGTTTCATAAAAAAGCTCTTTATACATTCTTTTAGTAAGAAGAGAATCACATTTTATGCTATCAAGTTCAATATTTAAATTATTTTCATTTTGAAAATCTTGATTGAATACATACGAATAGTCAGTAAATCTATCAATCTCTTTTTGTTCTTTATTTAGGACTCGTTCAATCATTTTTTGATTGGTGCTAATTTCATTCATATTTCTATTGTGGTTATTATGCCAATGCTTTATCTCATACTCAAGCCTATCATTATCTTTAATATCGTAAAAATTATACTGATAATGATCCCAATACCCTGCCAATAGTTCATCTCCACCATGTCCATTTAGAACTACTGGTACATTGGCATCTTTCATATTTTTCACAATTAAATAAAGGCTATACCATGTCACTGTACATATTGGCTCATCGTGATAGTCTAACATTTCATTAACCGTATCAAATATATCTGCTGGGTCAGGCTTTATAAATTTATATTTCGCATTTGTATCTTTAATTACTTCATTTATATATTCACTCTCATCATAGATTCCTTTTTCTTCACCTGTAATACCTGAAAATGCCATAATAGGAGTTTTTAAAACTTTGTATGCAATAGACATAATAGAAGTTGAATCCATACCCCCACTTAAAAAACATCCTACTGGAACATCACTTCTTAATCTAAGTCGAACAGAGTCAATCATCAACTCTCTAAATTCATCTATAACATCATTCTCTTTTTTATGATAATTATTAAACTCTTTTAATTCCCAATACTTCTTCGTTTTCATATTAATATCTAAATCAATTTCAACAAAAGAAGATTTCTCTATTTGATATATATTTTCAAAATATGATTCTGTATCTATATCAATATATCTATAGTTTGTAGACAAGTATCTATATATTTTTTTCATATTAGGTTTTATATTTAAATTTGGATAATCCAAAATTGCTTTAATCTCTGATGCGAAAATAAACTTTTCATCATCTTTATAATAATATAATGGTTTTTTTCCAACTCTATCTCTGGATAAAATCATTTTTTTATTGTTTTTGTCATAAATTGCTAATGCCCACATACCATTGAATTTAGAAAAACAATTATTACCCCACTCTATGAAAGCTTTTAGAACTACTTCTGTATCACTAGTGGAATCAAAAATATAACCTTTTAAAACAAGCTCTTCTTTAATCTCAATATAGTTATATACTTCTCCATTATAAATTAAAACGAAGTTTTCGTCTTCGCTTATCATTGGCTGATGTCCATGACTTGATGTGTCAAGTATTGATAATCTAGTATGTCCTAAAAAAATATTTTTATTAAACTCTTCAATATGATTATATCCGTTATCATCTGGACCTCTATGGTCTATAGAGTGAAGCATTTTAGAGAAAACATCATCATTTATTTTTTCACTTGAAATAAAACCAACAATTCCGCACATTTAAGATTCTTCCTTAAAAAATTCATCTAGCCAACATATAATTTTATTATCTTGGTTGTCTTTTAAATACTTTTTAAATATATCTATTTTATCTTTTTCTACCACCATTACATATAACTGATTATTTTCATTAACGACTAAAGCAGTTTTAAAGCCTTCTTTTATCAATCTAGAATTAATGGATGGTGAAGCATAAAAACCCCACTCTTTTGCAACGAAATCATACTCTTTTCCACTTTGAGTTTTGAACGAGATCATTTCATCAAGGTCTAAAGAGATTTTGCCAAAATCTTTTATTTCATGACCTTTAACTCCAAAAACCCTAGGTTCTTTTTTTAAATCTAATTTCATTTTAAAAATTCTTTCCAGAAACCAAATTCATTTTTAAATTCAGGTAAATACCAATTGTTAGTTGTGTCTTTTTTCCATATATCCAAGTTTCTATGAGATTCTGCAATTTCAAAAAATCTATCTTTTGATATTTTCATATATGTACAAAAACTCTCTATCTCTTTGTTTGGTATTGGTTCCGTATTTTCTTTAAGAAAAACAACTGCCTCTTTTCTAGTCATTCTTCCCTCACGAATTTCTATTGCTAGATTATCCCAAAGTTTCGTTAAACCAAATTTATACCATTTCATAAAATGGTGTACAACTCTAAAATCACAATCAACGCCAACAAAAGGATGAAGTCCTAAAACTGGATTCTCTGCCCACTCAAAACCGACAGTTTGTGATTTTTTTGCAATATCTTCTGGTTCCCATTCCATATACATACCTAGAAATAGATTTTCAATACCAGCTTCATTTAATTCAGATTCGTCTGGTAATCTATAACTTGTTACATCGTTTAAAGTTAAATTCTCGTCTGTCCAGTCTTCAGCCACTGTTCCATTTGTAACACCATATTTTTTTATCCAGTCATAATCCATTCTAAATTTATTTCTGTCATCTTTACTTCCACCATATTCCAAAGCAGAGTTTTCAGCCCAAACTATTAAATTTATATCATACCTTAAAGCTGTTTTAATAATAGTTGACCACATAATTAAATGTTCTACAAGAGATGGATTTCCATTTTGCTCAAAAGTTTTTAACATAAATTTTGAATCAATTTCAGGGTTAACTGTAAAATCAATATGATCAACTCCCAGGCTAATTAAATTATCTAAGTTTCTTTGCCCCAGTTCTGTCCTGTATTGACACTTTATTGTTATTGCTAAAGGTTTCATTCCTCGCTGAAGCATTGTATATACTTGCCATGTACTGTCTTTACCACCACTTACAGGTATTAAACAGTCATAGTCACCTTTACCTCTAAAAGTATCTAAGATTTTATCTAATTCTTTACCTCTTGACACCCAATCTATCTCTTCTTTTTTTTCTTTAAAACCTAAACATCCACCACATACGCCATCTTCATTTAAAGTTATTCCAGGTCTACTAGTAGGCATTATGCATTTTTTACAATATTTCACTTTCTTTCTCCTATTTTCATACTTGGAGCACCTGCGACTATACTATTATTTGCATACTCTACATTACGTAAAAATGATTTAGCTCCAACAATACATCCATGACCTAACTTAACATCTTTGGCTATCATCGCATCTGCTGCAAGCCAACAGTCATCTCCTATAATTATCTCACCATATGAATGATTCTGCTCTTTAATAAGTTGTTCTTTTTCAAAACCATGCTCAGAGGACTGAATATAAACATGTCCTGAAATCAAACAATGCTTTCCAATTGTAACATTTACTCCACAATTAAAAATACTGAATGGTCCTATTCCTGTTCCTTCACCTATGGTTAAAACAGTATCATTAGCAGATACAAATCTTGTATCATTATCTATACTTACATTATCACATATAATAATTTTGCCGTTTTCTCTATTTCTAAGGTCGATATTACCCAAGAAACTTACATTACTTCCAATAACAATATTTTCTGCCTTACCTTTAATTTTAAGCTTTGGGACACCTTCACAATAAAAATTTTTACCAACTTTTATACCATACAACTTTAGAATAAATTTTATTATATAACTATGTAAAATCCAATATTTTTTATTTGTAATCAAAGCTAAAAACTCAAACATCACTTACCTCCCAATATCCTGCTTTTGTACTCCCTAATCTTTGAATCCTATTTTCATTCTTTAACTTTGAAAGATGTTGTTTAATAGCATTGGCACTGACACCTATTCTTTTGGCTAACTCTTCTCTCGTTAATGAACTGTTTTTTTCTAATTCTATAATAATTTTCTCTTTTGTAGATATTTTTTTGGTTTCTTGGGTAGTTTCTTGGGTAGTTTCTTGGGTAGTTTCAAATGGATCTTTTCTAAACACAGCTACTACCATACCACCTAATCTATTTTCAAATATCGGCTCTTTTGAACCATACTCTTTAAAAAGTTTTATAACTCTTTTTATCCCTGAACCATATTTTTCTATAATATCAGCTGTTTTAAATATATCTGCAATTTGTAAGTTTCGTGGCATAGATTTATATTTTCCACTTTTCACATCTTCAATACTTAAACCATCTGGTAAACTGCCTTGATTATAAAATTCTAATCTATCGTCAAAGATTTTTATGACACTATGAATACTACTGACATAATCTCTATGCACAATCATATTTACCACTATCTCCCTTATAGCATCCATTGGATAATCCCAAACTTCATCTCTTTGAGGCTTACCTGTAATTACATAAGCTTTATTTATATGCTTATATATAAAATTTATCACTATTTCTACTTGATTTATAAGTCCACCATGTATACTTAAACTATCTTTTATCAAAGTTTGTGTTTGAAATCTTCCTATTTCTATATTGGTAAAAAGAGATTTATCATTATTATTAAATAGTAAATAACAACCATTTGTGATATTACTACCTTTAATTAGTTCAAATTTTTTGTAAATACTTTCAATTGTATCATCTATATTTGCCATCTTAATAAATATTTTTAGGTTTTCTTCATCTATATCTTGTATATTATGATTTAAATCAGTAAAATAGTCCCAACTGCTATTGATAGTTTTTAAATGAGTATTGCTAATTTCTATTGGTGTCATTTGATGATTTGAATTATTTCTTCTTTTAAAATACCTACCTTTATAAGATACTGGTTTGATGGGATATTCATCTACTTGAATATCTAAAATATCTTTACCATCTTTTTGTAATAAATCAATATCTACTATAATTTTAGGTTCTGTTGCTTGCTTAATAATATTTATATAATTTTGTATAGTTTCAGGTGCGATATCAATACCAATGATAGTGCCATTATCTTTGATACCTATGTAAATATGTCCACCTTTTGAATTTGCAAAAGCTACTACTGTTTCTATCACTTCTTTTTGAAAAGTAGTTTTAAATTCTATAGTATTGTTTTCTATCATACTGCTATAATTCAACTACCTAACTCCAAAAGATTTTTTCCAATCTTCAAAAACCATATTTTTGTAGGCGCTTCTATTATATTTACCATTTTTATCCCACTCGTACCATTTATTAATTGGAGCTGCAAAGCCTCTTTTATCTGTTCTATTACTTATTTCATTTGGAATAAATTTTTTAGACACCTCTTTTAATATCCATTTTGTTATACCATTTTTAATTTTATATTTAGACTGAATTGAAAAAGCATATTGAACCAATCTATGATCTAAAAATGGAGAACGATTCTCTATGCTATGTGCCATATTTAATCTATCACTCATCTGTAAAAGTACCTGCATAGTGCTATAAAAATCATTTAAACCCATAAAATGCACTATATCTTCACTCATCTTATCAGAATAATTTCCAATTGTTTCATCCAAATATCTATTTACTTTTTCATCATAAGGATTTTCACATCTATTTACAAGTTTTGCATATCTACTACTTGCTGAGCCATGATACTTTCCTATAAGATAAGAATATTGTTTCATCGCTTCAAGATTATGTATCTGTTCATCATGATGAAGTAAATGATACCTGTGATATCCTGCAAACATTTCATCAGCACCCTCGCCACTCATAACAATCTTTACACCATCTTTTTTAGCACGCTCTAGTAACATCCACAAAGTAAAACTTGTCCAAGTACAAGGAGTGTCTAAATGATAAGCTATATCTTCCCTAGTTCTTATAAAATCTTCTTTTGTTGGTGATACTATTATTAACTCTTTATTAATCTGTTTTGCCACCATTTTAGCATAATCTAATTCATCAAAATCACTATAGTTATAATGCGCTGTATATAAATAATCTGGTTTTGCTATACAAGCTATAAGAGAACTATCGACACCGCCACTAATAAAAGCACTATACTGATGTGCTGCATTTTTTGTTCTGAGTAGTATAGAATCTTCCACTAACTCACTTAAATCAGAAATTATTTTTTCTTCATTATCTGATATTTCAATAATATTATCCCAAATTTTCCAATAATTATGTATTTTATAATTTCCATCTTTAACTTTAATATACTCACCTGGCTCTAGTTGATATATATCTTTAAAGAGTGTCTCTTTACCAACTGTAAACTCATAGGCATCATAAGAGACAGCTTCATCATTAAATCTTGGTTCAACTAGCTCAAGTAAGCATTTCATCTCACTTGCATATGCAAAAAAATCTTTACCTTGAGTATAGTATAAAGGTTTTTCACCAGATTTATCTCTAACAATAGTTGTTTCTTTTTTTTGTTTATCATAAATAGAAAAAGCATACATTCCATTATGTTCACCAAACGAATTAACACCATTTTTTATGTAACTAACTAAGGCGGTCTCAGTATCTGAATTTGTTCTAAAGTCATAACTAGATTTGAGTGAGCTTTTTATTGAATTATGATTATATATCTCTCCATTATACACGATTGCATAATTTCCACTATTATCAACCACTGGTATATCATGGTCTTTACAATCAATTATACTCAGTCTAACCATTCCCATGGTTGTATTACCAAAGGAATCAAAACCTTTTTGATCAGGTCCTCTATAAGATATTAAATCCAACATATTGGATACTATTTTTTTTGAGTCATAATTCTTATTTGAAGATATAAAACCTGCTATTCCACACATATTTTAATTTATAACCTTTATTAAGTTGCCATCACATAACTGATGATATAAAGTATCATCACTATATTTAAAATTCTTAAAAAAACCAGTATTATCTAAAATATACTTAACTTTTGATAGACCTATTTCATCTATTTTATTTTGGGTAAAAAACTGATACTCTTTAGATAAACTCATAATTACAACTACATCTGACTCTATTGGCTTAGAATTAATATCAATATACTCACAATACGGTAAAACATCTAAAAGTTCATCTTTATTAAAATTTTCATCATGTATATATACTTTTATATTTTCCTTATTAAGATATTCAGCCAACATAACTGATGGAGAAAATCTTAAATCTTTCATACTATTGTAAGATGAGAGACCTAGTATTGTCACAGAGTCCACATTTTTATTTTTCAATAAATTAACATAGTAAAATAAAAATGAAATATTTGTATTATTTGCTTCCTTTAAAATCGATAAAAAATCTCCAGAAGAACTTCTTAGTAGGTTTTCTATAGATTGCTCAGATTTATAATCTACACTACTAACACCTAAAGATAGATTATTAAAATCCATATCTTTTAATAAATTTTTAGACAACTCATTAATATCTATATGAGGATATGCTAAAGACAACTGATTGAAAAATGCAACCATAGTATAATTTAGTGCATTTTTTGTATTTTCATAAATTTCAGATTCTTCAATACTACTTATCTTTATCGATTCTAGGTTTAATAATTTAAGAAAGGTTTGTGTTTTCTCAACAGCATCTAGATTATTACCTGATATTGTTCTTTTGTAATTTTTATTGAAAAAATCTTCAATTGTCCAATCACTTCTAAAAACAGTTGAGATTTCAATATTTAAATTATATTCTTCTAATATTCTACAAAAACCATCTTCAATAGTTTTTGGTAGACCTGCTGACTGAAATAAAATCAAACAATCTTTTAATTTATCTCTGTTTTGAACAAATAATTTTGCTAAAGCAATATAGTCAGATTTATCACTATTTGGAAAAGAAATTATATGTATGCAATTTTCAAATAATAAACTACTATCTTTAACAACATCTAGTTTTTCAAGATTTAAAGAAGGTACTTTACCATTTTTTGACCAACCATTTAGTTGTTCTTTACTAGGGTAAGTATTATCAATTAACTCATCCAACCTAGATTCATTAAAATCATAAATTGTTGTATTAAATCCATTTTTTTGTAATCTTAATATTGTTGTATATCCCAGATAGCCAATACCCCATACTGAAACTTTTTTTGTTTGTAAAATCAATTCTTTAAAGTTACTCATAATTTCAACCTACTATTTTATTTACTTTTTCAACAACATACTTAACTTCTTCGTCACTCATAGCTGAGCACATTGGAATAGATAGAATATTATTAAAAACTCGATTAGCTACTTCAAAATTATTGTTCGATCTATCTTTGTAAAATGTATGCAAATGTAAAGGAATAAAATGTACACTTGCTCCAATGTTATTATTCTTAAGCTCTTCGATAAAATCATCCCTTTTAACACTCTGAGGTAATCTAATAGGAAATAAGTGATAAGTATGATAATGTTCACCTGAGTCTTCATTAAAAGTTAATTTATTAGATAGATTCTCCCTGTAAAAAGTAGCAATTTCTCTTCTTCTTTGGTTCATCTTATCTAGTTTATTTAATTGAACTATTCCTAAAGCAGCGTGAATACTATCTAAATTTGCTTTGTATCCAATCTCTTCTATATCATAAAACCAACGACCAGCTTTTTCATATCTTTTAAAAGCTTCTTTATTAATTCCAAAATAACTTAATTTTCTCATTTTTTCAACTAGCTCTTTATCTTTTGAAACAGCCGCGCCACCTTCACCCATCGCTAAATTTTTTGTAGCATAAAAACTAAAACAAGTAATATCTGAGAAGTTACCTATTTTTTTATTTTTATAACTTGTACCAATAGCGTGGGCAGCATCTTCTATGACTCTTAAATTATATTTTTTTGCCAATATATCAATAGCTTCCATATCGCATGGATAACCTGCAATATGAACAGGTATAATAGCCTTTGTTTTATCTGTAATGAGCTTCTCTGCCTTACAAACATCTATATTTAAAGAATCCTCTTCGATATCACACAAAACAACCTTAGCACCAATCCAATCAACAACCTGAGCAGTTGCTGCAAATGTCCATGTCGGGACAATAACCTCATCACCTTTTTTTATGCCAAGCGCAATAAGTGCTAAAAAAAGTGCCGATGTACAAGAATTTAGACCAACTGAATAAATTTCATTATCATCTTTAATATATTCAGATAGTGCTGACTCAAATTCTGCAACTTTTGGTCCAGTAGTTAACCAACCAGATTTTATAGTCTCTACAACTAAAGCTATCTCTTCATCACCAATATCTGGTCTAGCTAGTGGTATAAAATTTATCATTTTTCAATCACCTCTCCAGTATCTTGATTCCCAATTTCTGGATACCAACTATCACATTTACTACAAACTGGGTCAGTAAGTTTTTGTGTCAAATGTTGTTGTCTTAAATCTACATATTTTGGATTCATCCACACTTCTTTAAGTGAATTCTTAGTCACATCACCCATCCCATCACTGTCCCAGTCATGATTACATCTAGCAACAACTCCAGTATCATAAATAAGCATCTCATATATAGGCATTACACAAGGTTTTCTTATCTCTCTTGGATTTTTTAAAGAACCAAATTCTCCATCTGCAGAGTGCTCTTCATAAATTCTCACTCTGTCTACTCTATCTTTCCATATCTCTGTAAATTCTATACACATTTCATCTGTAGTATCAGAAGTTTTTACCATGGACGCTTGTGTTTTTACTCTTCCTTGATTAAATTCTAAAAATTTTAATATTTTTTCTTCTACTTTATCATATTTTGCCGGTAATCTTGTTTGGTTAAATCGTTCAGGAGTATCTAAGCTAAAAGATAAAAAATCAAGTCCATTTATAATTGCTTCAAATTTTTCACTTGTTAACATAGTCGCATTTGTAGCCATCTGAACTTCTTTAAACTTCCCAGCAATATAATTCAACATTTCGTTAAATTCAGGGTGTAACATACTCTCACCTCTTCTATGCAAAACAAAAATCATTTCAGGATATTCTTCTGCTTCATCAATCATTTTTTTAAAAAGTTTAATATCCATATAACCTGTCAGGTCATTTACATAATGTCTAGGACAATAAGTACATTTTAAATTACAATCACTTACAAGTTCTAATTCTAGTCTTTTTGGAAAGTCTGGTGTTATATAGTTCATTAATTATCTTTCATTTGTTTTAAAATATTTATTATATCATTTGATGTAAAATCAAATTTTTTTAAATTTTTTGCTACTTTTTGAGCAATTAAAATATCATTTGGATAGTCAACTGTTAAAGTAAACTTTTCTAGCTCTTTTGGTTTTAAATCTAAATCTAATTCTTCTGAATTAAATTCTAAAATATTATCACGGATATATTTTGTTACATGTTCTTTGTCTTCCGTAGACAAGTCATCATTATATACTGTATTTAATAAATTTGAACTAAACACTTCCGATATAAAGCCATTTAAAGAGTTTGTAGTGGACATATAATCTAAGTCAGGATTACATTCAAAATTATAAAACATTTTGTCAATAGCCTTAATATCAACGAAGGGAGAATCTCCACATACTCTACATATAACATCAACATCAAAGTGATTTGAAGCATCAATATATCTTTTTAAAACGTTACCCAGCTCACCTCTATAAACAGCAATATTTTTATCTACACACAATCTGTATAGTTCATCATCACTTTCTTCATTAGAAGTTATAACAACTACTCTATCTGCTTTTTTTGATTCATTACATCTATTGTATACATATTCTATCAATGTAATATTATTTATTTTTTTTAACATTTTTTTCGGGAATCTAGACGATGAAAGTCTAGCTTGAATCAAAATAGCCTTTTTCATACAAGAATACCATTTTGAAGTTTATAAACTTTATCACATCTATCAATCGTACTTAGTCTGTGTGCAATTATAATTAATGTTTTATTATCACTAATATCATAAATCTCTTTCATAATTTGTTTTTCTGTATCATCATCAAGGGCTGAAGTTGCTTCATCAAGTACTAGTATTTCAGGATCCATATACAGTGCTCTAGCAATGGCTATTCTTTGTCTTTGTCCACCACTTAGCATTATTCCACCTTCTCCAACAATTGTATTTAATCCTTCTTTCATTTGTATAAAATCATATATTTTTGCTTGTTTTAAACATGTAATGACTTTTCCTTTATCAAAAGGGCTACTAAAAGCAACATTTTCACCAACTGTTCCATCAAAAAGATAAACTGATTGAGGGATATAGCCTACTTTGCTTCTCCATTGCTTAATATTTTTGTCACCCAAATAAACTCCATCAACATTAATTGACCCATTATTTGGTTTATAAAGACCTATTATTATATCTACCAATGTAGACTTACCACTACCACTTTCACCTACAAATGCTACTTTAGCACCTTTTTTTATAGTTAAATTAATGTTTTTTAATATTGATTTGTTGTCTAGTTTCACCACGTTATGGTTGCCCAGTTTCATAATCAGTGATAGCTCAATAACATCATAGTAAAATCTTTTTTACCACAAAAGGATTTAAATAATGTCACAAGTCTATCACTCTAATGCCAGAACAAACCAGCATGTAAGGCAGAGAATACAACAATCTAATTTAACAAATGTTGAATTGGCAAATAATTATGGTGTGAATGTAAAAACAGTCGCAAAACACAGATGTAGAGATTTCACAAATGACAAAAGTTCAAGACCAAAAAAGACACACTATGCCCTAACGACCCTAGAGAAGGAACTTATTAGAGTTATAAAAACCCTTACCTGGATGGAACTCGATGACCTAACAGATACTGTTGCAGATGTTATACCAAAAGCAAATAGAAGCAATGTATACAGAACCTTAAAAGCATTTGACATAAGCAGAGTCCCTGTTGAAGAAAAAGCTAAAGCGAAGAAATTCAAAGAGTATGAACCTGGCTATTTACATATAGATGTAACCTACTTACCAAAGTTTGAAAAACAGAAATATTATCTGTTTGTTGCGATAGATAGGGCTACAAGACTATTGTATTACAAAGTTTATGAAAATAAATCAAGCCAAAATGCAGTGGAGTTTTTAAAAGAGTGTAAAGAGTATTTCCCTTTTTATATAACTCATATTCTAACCGATAATGGATTGGAATTTACAGATAAATGGGCAAGAGGTAAAGGTAAAGTTAGCGGCAATCATAAATTTGATGTAGAATGCAGCAAAGATGAGATAGAACATAGGCTAACAGCTCCATATACACCTCAAACCAATGGAATGGTAGAAAGTAAACGGTACTATTAAAAATGCTACAATCAAAGCAGAAGAGTATTATAATATTGATGATGTTAAGAAAGATTTGAGTAAGTTCTTGATATTCTATAACTTCAATAGAAGACACGGCTCTTTAAGAAAAGAACTCAAAGTCAGAACTCCATTTGATGCAGTTCAAAGTTGGTTTCAATCGAAGCCTGAAATATTTAAGATTTTACCAAGTGAGTTTCAAGATATTGCTTTTGAAATGGTACAACGTGGTGAAACTTGACAATTTGTCAACTTCATATTCAAAATTTATATTTTGGAGAACTATTTCTTTATTAAAAGAGATTTTATTATTACCCAGTAGCTCAGTATCATACATTAAGTCATTATGTATAATATCTAATGATTTCAAATAAAATAAAATATTATTATAGTTAGTTAATATCCTATTTACCGATGGCATTAATCTATAAAGTGCCAATACAAACATTGATAACATTGAAAGAACTGCCGAAATATTGTTTTCATATTTCCAAACTAAATATAAAACTATAAATATAATTAAACTAAATGCAATTGCTTCTAAAACTAATCTTGGTACTGTCAATAATGTCTGTGCAACTATATTAGTTTTAGAATAGTTATAGCTAGCACTAGGAGTCTGTCGGATAAATAAATCTCTTCCAGCAAATATCTATTCCTAAAGTCAGTTTCATAAATACTAAACATTAAATTTAGGCGTATAACACTCCAAGTCACAGTTAACCTGCCTTGTAT
>JAKISX010000020.1 GCA_021648405.1 Sulfurimonas sp.
GAAGCAGGTAAAAATTTCAATAGAGAATTTTGTGAATCAAAAACTGATATAATTATAGAAGATAAAAATGGTTTGTCTGAGCTTAGTTCATCAAGCCTAATAAAATTAAATAATCATAAAATGAGGAAGTTAAGATGACTAAGTTTATTACAGCACTATTAACTGGTATGTTAATAACTTTTATAGTTGATTTTTTCATTTTTCTTGGAATTAAACAAAACTATATTGATTTTTATGAAATTGATTTATACTATAATATTTTATTTGCTGATAACCAAAATTTTTTAATTTATTTTTCAGTTAGCATTATACTTGGCTTTATTGTTATATATGTTGCAAATAAAAAACTCACACTTATCTCACTTGCTCTTGTTTCCATTATTGGATTATCCACGCTGATAGAAAGTATTGGGCATGATGTAGGAAAAATGATGTTTATGAAAAAAAATATAACATACAAAGATTCTAAACACACTTTTTATGGGGATGTATATTATGATGGACGCACAACTATACATTTTTACGACAATGAATTACAAAGAATGATAATATTACAAAAGGATTTAATTAAATGAAACACATTTCAAGCTTAGCAGGTGGTGTAGCACTAGGTAGTGCTGGAATAGTTATGATGAGTGTATTAACTGGTTGTTCTGCCCAAGAGCAACAACAAGCACAAAATAAATTTTTAGTGATTGAGCAACAGCCAAATGGTAAATATACTGTAATTGAAGAGATGCCCACCGATGGCGAGAGTCGTGCAATAATTCGAGAACGAGATGCAAACGGCAATATCACAGAACGCTTTTTAAGTTCAGCTGAAATGAAAGCACTAGCTGAGAGTGAATATGCAAAAGTTCAAGATGGTACTAGTGAAACTATTCAAGATGGTGGTGGTAGTGCTGGAATGGGATTAGCTGGTACTATTTTAGCAGTAGCTGCTGGTAGTTTACTTGGAAATATGATTGGTAATGCTTTAATGGGTAATAAAAATTTCTCTAAGCGTTCATCAAATGTAAATAAGAGTGCATATAGTCGTTCAGCTGCTTCAAAAGCTTCTAAAAGAAGTTCAGCTAAAAAAAGTTTTTTTGGTGGAAACTCTAAGAGATCAACTCGTCGTGGAGGATTTTTCGGAGGATGATTTCGTCACTCTCAGCTTGACTGGGAGTCTGACATAATATATAAAATTTAGATCCCCAGTCAAGCTGAGGATGACATTATTGGAAAAAAATGATTACTTTACAAAAAATAAATTCACTTGAAAATGAAACTCTAGAAAAGTTAGGTTTTTCATGGCACACAGATAGCGATGGCTCAAAATATGTAAGTGATGAATTAGTTCAAATAACACAAGATGAGGCTGAAGCTTACTATGAAGCTACAAATACTATATATGATATGTATGTTGAAGCTGCTGAGTATGTGATTGAAAATGATTTGTTTTTTGATTTAGGCATTCCGTTTAACTTGGTTGATATGATAAAAAAATCTTGGCAAAGTGATGTTCATTGGCATATATATGGTCGTTTTGACTTGTGCGGTGGGATAGATGCTCAACCAATAAAACTGATTGAGTTTAATGCTGATACTCCAACATCACTTTTTGAAACTGCTCTCTTACAATGGGCGCTTCTTAAAGAAAATGAGATGGATGATTCAAAACAATTTAACAATGTTTATGAGGCTATAAAAAACAACTTTAAAAGACTTATCACTCTTTTTGATGATACAGATACTTTTGATGAACATTATGATGGATGGAAGATATTATTTTCATCAATTGCTGGTAATGATGAAGAGGAAGCTACAACAAAACTTCTTCAACAAATTGCTACAGATGCTGGGTTTAACACATCATTTGATTATCTTGGTAATGTGCACTTTGATGAAACTGGCATATATGACTCTGATGAAAATAAATACGAATACTGGTTTAAACTGTATCCATGGGAGGATATCGCAACAGATGAACCTGAACTTGCAACTACTCTCACAAATATGATGCAAAATCAAGAAGCTATCATCTTAAATCCTGCATATACTCTTTTATTTCAATCAAAAGGGATGTTGAAAATTTTAAGTGATCTGTTTCCAGATTCTCCATATCTACTTAAAACTTCATATGAGCCACTTGAGGGTATAAAACAAGTTGAAAAAACTGTTTTTGGTAGAGAGGGTGCTAATACTAAAATAATTGATTCTAATGGAGATATAGTTACACAAAAAGATGGCGAGTATGATAACTACAAAAAAGTATATCAAGAATATGTTGAATTTCCTAAAGATTCAGAGGGTAACAAATACCAAGCTGGTGTGTTTTTCGCTTATGAGGCTTGTGGTTTAAGCTTTAGAAAAGGTGGCGAGATTATGGATAATATGAGTAAATTTGTGGGGCATGTCATAGATTAGATCCTGAATCGAGTTCAGGATGACCAAACTTTATTCAGGATGACCAAACTTTATTCAGGATGACCAAATTTTATTCAGGATGGCCAAATTTTATTCAGGATGACCAAACTTTATTCAGGATGGCCAAATTTTATTCAGGATGGCCAAATTTTATTCAGGATGGCCAAATTTTATTCAGGATGACTTACTTTGTCATTCTGGGCTTGACCCAGAATCTAATTCAACTGATGATTAAACTCTGGGACTATCTCTTTTAATTTCTTTAGTTTATTCTCACATACCAATAGCTCATTTATATCTTGATTTAATTTATCCAAATCATATGCAGTTGGTGATGCTACTGTTATAGACTCATAATCTGTTTTAGCGTCACTGCCATCTATAAGTAACTCTTCATAAAGTTTTTCACCAGGGCGAAGACCTGTAAACTCTATTTTGATATTTTTATTACCACTAAGTTCTATCATCTTTTTAGCCAAATCTAGTATTTTAATTGGCTCACCCATATCAAGGATAAATATCTCCCCACCACTACCAATAGAAGCAGCTTGAAGCACCAACTCACATGCTTCAGGTATCAACATAAAATATCTAGTTATATCCTTATGAGTTACTGTTATATTTTCATTATTTGCAATTTGGGCTTTAAATTTTGGCGTTACACTTCCGCTACTTCCAAGAACATTACCAAATCTAACAGCTACTATATCTGTACCATTTCCATTAGAATTTTGGGCATATAGTTCACATATTCGTTTTGTAGTACCCATTACATTTGTAGGACGGACTGCTTTGTCTGTTGATATCATTACAAATTTTTTAACTCCGTATTTTATGGAGGTATCAATAACATTTTTAGTACCAACTACATTATTTAAAATACCCTCTCCTATATTTGATTCAACAAGTGGGACATGTTTATATGCAGCAGCATGTATTACGATATCTGGCATATGAGTTTTAAATGTGTTCTCAATAGCTTGTAGATTTACAACACTTTGCATAACAGGAATAACTTCTATAGTATCTAGCTCCTCAACGATAGAATATAAATTAAACTCACTATGATCAAGCATTATAAGTTTTTTAACGCCAAATATTTCACATTGCCTACAAATCTCACTACCAATACTCCCACCAGCACCAGTTACTAACACCACTTTATCTTTTAAAAACTCTGATATTTTTTGTTTATCTAAATCTTTAGGATTACGAGCTAGTAAATCCTCTACAGAAATATTTTTTAATTGGCTAGAAAAATCTTTACCCTCAAGCATCTCATCTATTGATGGTAAAATTTTTATCTCTTTAAAACACCCCTCAAAATCATTATAAATATCTTTAATTTTAGCCTTAGAAATTGAAGGAATAGCTATAACTAATAAATCAAATTTAACTTTTTTTACCATCTCTTTGAGTTTTTCTTTTGATATAACTTTGATTGAATCAATTGAACGATTTTGAACTTTTTTATTATCATCTACAAAATATTTAACTTTAAATTCTGTTTGTGTAAATTCAGTTTCTAATCTTACGCCTGCTTTTGTAGCACCATAGACAACTACCGATTTAGTTTTTGTAACTCTACTTTTGTTAATAAAATAATAATAAAGATACATGATAAAATTAATACTAAATAGATATAAAAAAAGTTCAGATGCTAAAAGTGCGATTTCCACTTCACCATAAAATATAGGCAAATAAACTAAAAATGCAACTATATAAACAATACTTTTAATAATAAATGTTTTTTGGGAAGATTTTGACCATGAAATGGAGTAGTCATTAAAAATTAACAGCGACATAACTATACGAACAAGAATTACACTAATTACAAGTTCAAAATTAAATGGAATATGAAATATAGAAAATGTCCACCAAAATGTAGCAATTGTAAGTAGTATAATTACTAAAAAATTTAATACTCTTTTATCAAAATAAAACACTAAAATGCCTTCTTATAATCTACAAATTTTATACTTGCATAGAGTAGCATAAGTGATATAAAAAATGCAATTAATATGTTTGAAATTAAATATACAATACAAAATAATATAATATTCACTAATATAGAAAATAATACCACTTTATCATGAGCCCACCCACTTTGATTAAGTCTTTGATATGCATGTTTTTTATGTGCTATACTTAATTTCTCACCATTTTTATATCTTCTAAAAAGTGTTAAAGTCGCATCAAACCAAAATACTCCAAACAATATTACCCATATCCATAAATTTAAAGGCTCTTGATTTGCATAATATATTGTAAATATAGCTATATTATAACCCAATAATGTACTGCCAACATCACCCATAAATATTTTAGCCTTATGCCAATTCCAAACTAAAAAACCTAATACTGCTACAGCTAAAACTAAAAAATGTGCCCCACCAAATAGTAAAAAACCAGCAATTGCTAAAAATACAGCTTCACTACCTGCATATCCATCAATACCATCTAAAAAATTATAAAGATTTATAAACCAAATTATCATAAGTATTGCAAAAATATTAGTAAATATTTGATTTTCATTATAAAATATTACTATATCAATTTTTTCTAAACCACCTAATAAATACAAACCTAAAACAGCTGCTAGCACTTGAGTAATAAGTCTAATTTTTGCACTAAGCTCATATAAATCATCAAGATATGACACAACAGAAATTATGACACCTACTAATAAGGCATAATATAAAGAGCTATTTATATCATCTGTGTAATACAAATACGATATACCAATAAACCAAGTAACAGCTATAGCAATACCCCCGCCATGAGGAGTAGCAGTAGTGTGAGAACTCCTGTCATTTGGTATATCTACTAAAGATTTTTTAATTGCGTAGTTTTTTATCAAATAAGTTAATATAAACGATAAAATAAATAAAACTATATATGTCATTTATTTTCACCACGTATCATAAATTTTACTCCATCTTCAGTACTATATAAATTTTTAAATTTTAAAATTTCTTTAGTCTTACTACTATCAACTTCTAAACTACCATAAAGTCTTTTGTAAAAATTTGGTTTTACAAATTTCAGTATATTCTCAAAAAATGGAATTTTAACAAGATACACTTTCTTATCTAACTCGTTTGCGATAAGTTGTATTAATCTACTTGTACTTAATGGCTTATCATCAGAAGCTAAAAAAATATTATTCGTCATTCCGGACTTGATCCGGAATCCAATAATCTCATCTATCAAATGACAAAGATTACCAACATAAACCATACTTCTTCGGTTTTGAATATTGCCAAAGGGTAAAACAGGAATTTTTTGAACTAAACTAACTAAGTTTTTAATATTTGCCTTAACACTATAACCATAGACTATAGGAGTTCTTATAATAGAAACTTCAAAATTATCATCTTCAAGCTTTTGTAACTCATTTTCAGCTTTTAGCTTGCTTTTGCCATACTCATCTTGAGGTAAACACTTACTATTTTCGTTGTATGGTATATCTGTTTCTTCCCCATAAACTTTTACAGTACTCATAAAAATAAAATGTTTTATACCACTTTTTTTAGCTTTTTTAGCTAAGTCTATTGTTTGAGTTACATTGATTTTTTCATATTCTTCAACACTTGCTCCACCCATCTGATGAACTAGAGCTGAAAGATGAACTATCACATCTGTATTTAAAAGATCTAGTTGTTGAAAATTATCATTTAAAAATGAGAAAATCTTCATTTTATATTTTTCGTTGTATTTGTTTTTAAAATAACTTCCGACAAATCCACCTGCTCCAGTTAGTAAAACATTCATCATATTATCTTGTCATTAATCTAAGTAAAGAGTTGATAATATTATCTTTATTAAAAGTGGCGGTTGTTAAATTCTCACAATTTTTTGTGAATTCTTTTTTATTTTCTTCATCTGTGTTAATACACCTAGCAAAAGTATGTTTTATCTCTAAAATATTATTTGGCTCACAACTATAGCCTAAGTTATTATCTCTTATTATATCTGTAGCATCTCCATTAATAACAGCCATTATAGGTTTATTTGCTGCTATATATGTTTGAATTTTGGCTGGAACAGTTAATGAGAATATTGGTTTATCTACTAATGAAACTATTAAAAAATCACTTGCACTAAAGTATTTATACATCTCTTCTCTTGGTTTTCTTCCCCAAAATATTATATTTTTAAAACCATTTATATCTACTAAACTTTTTAAGGATTGCAAATGTGAACCATCGCCAATTATATTTAATTGTGCTTTTTTAACATACTCATTTGATAATCCACCAAATGCTTTTATTATATTATCTAGATTTTGTACTTTTCCAACATTTCCTGCAAAAGTAAAATGAATTTTTTCATCCTTAGTAAATACAAAAGCTTCTAAATCTTTATTTAACTCATCAGCCCAATTTGGCAAATATTTTATCTCTTTTTCATCTTTGACATATGGCTTAACTCTTTTTATAAACCCTTTTCCAGATACTGCAAAATTAGAGCTATTTCTATAAACAAACTTTACAAAACCATCTAAAATAAACTTTAAAATCTTTCTTTTTTTAAACCCATATGCATATACACTATCTGGCCAAACATCTTGTATCCATAAAGTTACTTTTTTGTTGTAAAACTTTTTTAATAAAACTGCTGGCACCATACCTGTCAACGCACCAACATCGAAACCAAACACATAGTCGTACTTTTTCCCAATTTTTAGACTAACTATACTTCCTAAAATCATAAAAGTAAAATACTTTAAAAGTTTTTTAAACAAACTCCCTTTATAGCCAGTTACTGCTTTTACTCTATATATATTAATTCCATTGTATATTTCTTTAGAATACCAACTATTTTTATAGCCATCAAAAGTATTTCCAAATGGATATGTTGGATTCTGAGTTAATACATCAACCTCATACCCTTTTTTCTTCCAAGCAACTGCAATTTCATTTATCTTAAACTCTTCAGGATAAAAATATTCTGTAACTATTAGTATTCTTTTATTATTCACTACTATTCCCAATGTTATCTATTATAACTAATCTTTAATTAAAACACTATTTGCAAATGGATTAACCTCTTTGAGCTCTAACTCATAATCTAGTTCATTTAAAACCTTATTAAGCGTTACTATGCTGATGTTAGATAAGTAACCATTTTCTAGCTTAGAAAGTGTATTTCTACTTATGCCCACCATTTTTGCAAGCTTTTCTTGAGTTAATTTTTTTTCTTTTCTTAAGTCTTTAACTTTGTTTCCAAGTTCTGATAATATCATCACTTATCTCCTTTGTAGGTTCATCTAAGAGAGATGATTTCCAAACATCACACATCCGTTGTCCAATATTTTTAAAGTGTTTATTATTTAACATATATATTTCTAGTTCTTCAATAGATTTAACCAAAGCAACCTTACATTCTTCATAAGCAAACAAAGACTCTTTTTTAGATAATAAACAGTATTTTTGTCCAAATTCTACAAGTGTTTTTTTACCATGCCATATTTTCTTACCATCCATTGTAAGTGCTGGTTTGTCTTTAAAAATATAAGCTGTTGTATTTACAATATCATAAGCTGGAGCAAATGTTACAGTGCTAAAATCTTCATTAAATAAAAGAGCAAAATTTTTCAAATGAGCATCTCCATTTTTCAGTAAATAACTCATAACTAATGTTTTAAAAAATTGTAACATTGAGTTTGATTTATCTCTAGTAAATCTTAATATCACTTTTGATAGTTGCTCATAACTACCTTGATATTTATGTATTTTATTTTTACCCATAAGTGAAAGGGTCTCTTCAAAACCATAAATTTCATTATCCTTAAATATAAAATTTTCTACCAATAAAAACTTTTTATTTTGCGATAGCTTTATGTTTGGTATTTTAACTCCAGCCATTTGCACAGCTTTTAAACAAAAGTATTCATTTTCAGCTAAGTAAGGGTATTGGCTACCCCAAGTTTTTACTATATATTCTTTTACATGTAATGTTTCTTTATCTCGCAGCAATGCTATACTTTTTGGTTGAACACCAGATATTGCATTTTTATCTAAAAAAGTATCCAATAATTTACTAAAAGTATCTTGAGTATCGTTATTTAATATCTCATCTATATCAAATGAAGAAAAATCCATTTGCTTATAATCACTTTTATATCTGAGTCTTCCCAAAATATTTGGAGACAATATTGAAAAAATTAGATAATCGTCTATATAACCATATTTTTTTGTTAAAATATTTTTAAATATTTCAAAAAGATAACCCTCTGGTAAAAAACTCTCAAAATATGGTGGAAATTTATTTTCCCAATTATAAAAACTTTTAGAATTTGGTAATGACAAAGTAATAGAATTTTTTATATCTAAGTCTTTATAATTTAAAAGATATGAGTTAGTATCTTGTTTAAACTCTGCGATTTTTTTTTCTTTTAGATATATATCAAGCATCAAAGCACCTTTTTGTCTAAAATAGATTACAATTTTAGCTTAAATATATTAAAATGTAAACTAAAATAGGCTAACAGTTTTTTAATTTATTTTCATAAAAACTCGCATTTGTATTTACTTAACTCTATATTGTTCATATAGTTTATTATTTTTCATTAAATTAACCATATTTTTTATCATTTCATCATAAGCTGGAATAACATAATTTATTTCAGTTCTTGTATCTATGAAGTTTTTATTTACTTCTTTGCCATCAACAGCAATTATTTCAATATTTTTTTTTGTATATTTTTTAAATAGATTAAGTAACTCATATTTATTTATCGATTTATTGTTTGTAATATGATATAAGCCTGTTATTTCATTTTCTATTGCCCATTTTACTGCTTTTGCTAATTCTAACGTAGTTACACCAGACCAAATCGCTTTTGTAAATCCATTAATAGTTCCCGATTGATTCATAAACCAATGAAATAATCCTTCACCATTATGTTTTAATTCTAAACCTATTATGGAGGTTCTTAATGTGATATTTTTATCATCAATAATTTCACCTAAAATTTTTGTTTTAGAATATTCATCTTTTCCATTTTTTTCGTCAGATTCTATATATGGTTCTTTTTTATATCCTGAAAAAACGCAATCAGTTGAGATGTGAATAAGTTTAGCACTAATTTTTTGTGCTATTTTTTTAAGCTGATGTGGCAAATAAGCATTTATGTAAATTGCATTTTCTATATCGCTCGAACCTTTTATTAATATGCCAATACAATTTACAATATAATTTGGTTTAATTTCAAGAATTTTTTCTTCTAACGCATATTTATTTGTAACATCCAAAATTATTGTTTGATCTCGTAGTTTTGCTCTATAAGATATATCAAAAACTTCATAATTATCAAATTGTAAAAAATAGTTCACTACCTGATGTCCAAGCATCCCCGTTGAACCTAAAACTAAAACTTTCTTTTTCAAGCTTATATCTCTTTATGCCAAACTGTTCTATTTACTGACTTAATAAACTGTGTATTTGCACCTAAGATTGTTAATATTTTCATATGCTCTCTATCCTTGTTATTTTAGTAATGAAATCTACATTGAACTATTATTGTAAGTTCATCTATTATTTTATAAACTAGCCTATGCTCAGATGTGATTCTTCTTGAAAAATATCCTTGGTAGTTTTCTTTAAGTCTTTCAGGTTTACCTATACCATTTGAATCATTTGGATTTCTCTTTATATCTTCAAGTAAAAGATTGACTCTTTTTAGAATTTTTTTATCATTTTGAATCCAGTAATGATAATCCTCCCAACCTCTAGTTGCAAAGCCTACAATCATACATCAAGTTCTTTTTTTATAAAGTTAAGATTTTCTATCTCATCGACTGCTTCGTTTAGTCTATCTCTATTTGTTTTTGATGAAAGTAAATACATAGTCTCTTTCATCGCACTATACTCTTCATAAGATATAAGCACAGCCGACTTATCATCTTTTGTAGTGATAATATACTCATCAAAATCATCACAAACTTTGTTTATAAGGTCTCTTAAATTGTTTCTAGCTTGCGAATAAAATACAGCTTGCATCTCATTTCTCCTTTTGACAATATATTGTCATTGTATCTTTTTAAATAGTGATTGTCAATACACGCACCACTTCCATCACGGCTGATTCATACTGGTATATTAATCTATTTCGTCACCCTGAACTTGATTCAGGGTCTAGTATTTTAAGCTAGATTCTGAATCAAGTTCAGAATGACAGCCAGTATGAATCAGCCGTATGTTTGTAATAACTATTATTCACTAATTTAATGTATAATATCACAATAAAATATTAAGGAAAATTAAATGAAAAAACTTCTTTTGATACCAGCCCTTTTTGTTGGCTCAATAGCGCTAGCTACTGACTACAAGTATGAGGTTACTCCTCTTATTGGCTACAATATAGCTGAGGGAAATATCGACTTAGATAACTATGCTGTTTTTGGTGTTGAGATTCAATACAATGATTTAGACTCTATAATTAAGCCTGAACTATCTATTTTTTATTCTAAAGCAGATTATAATATTAACAATGCCGACGATACAGATTTATGGCGCGTTGCATTAAATGGTGTTTATGAGTATGATAAACTTGGAGCTGTCATACCTCTTGCAAAGGTTGGTCTTGGTTATGAAAATATGAGCGATCCATACTCAACACAAACAGGTAACCATAATAGCCCTTTTGTAAATGCGGGTATAGGGGCTAAGATTCCCTTTAATGATGAAATTGCTTTAAAACTTGAAGCTATCTATATGCTTAAATATAATGATGCAAGATATGACAGCAACCTAATTTTAACTGCTGGTTTAAATATTGCATTTGGTCCTAAAGCGCAAAAACCTGCACCAGCACAAGAGCCTATCGCTAAAGCGGTTATTGTTCCTGATGAAGAACCTGTTGCTGTTAAACCAGTTGTTATTCCAGTAGATGGCGATGATGACAAAGATGGTGTTTTAAACTCTATAGACAAGTGTCCTACAACAGCAACTGGTGAAGCTGTAGATGTTGATGGTTGTCCAGCTAGCGTAAATCTTAACATTAACTTTGAGAACAACTCTTTTAATGTTGAGACAACATCAGATGCAAATATTCAAAAATTTGCAGATTTTTTAATTACATACACAACATATAGTGCAAAAATTATTGGTTATACAGATAGTAGAGGTAGTGCTATATACAACCAGAAGTTATCTGAAAATAGAGCTAGCGTTGTTAAAGACATTCTAATTAAAAAAGGTGTCCCTGCTGATAGAATCTCTTCTATTGGTATGGGTGAAGTAAACCCTGTTGCTGATAATGCTTCAAGTGAAGGTCGTGCAGAAAATAGACGTATCGAAGCAGAGTTAATAAGAAACTAGATGTTAGATATCCCTTGCGTCATCTTTGCAGGTGGAAAATCTAGTCGAATGCGAAAAGATAAATCTCTTCTCCCTTTTGGAGATTTTGAGACACTAGCACAGTTTCAACTCTCACGACTTAGTAAAATATTTAAATCTGTATATATCTCATGCAAAGACAAAAGAAAGTTTGATTTTAACGCGAACTTTATTGAGGATGTAAAAACCAATTCAGTTTTTGCACCAACAGCTGGTTTCATCTCCATTTTTAATACCCTTAAATGTGATAAATTTTTTGCTATTAGTGTAGATAGCCCTTTTATAAGTGAAAAAGAGATTCAAAAACTAACTTTAAATGACTCTCCGCATATTGATGCTACAGTTGCAACTTTGTCAAATAAAATTCAACCAATGTGTGGGATATACCATCGCTCACTAGAGAATAAATTTCTTACAATGCTAAAAGAAGATAACCATAAACTTATATTTTTACTAAACTCTTCAAATACAACTTTTGTAGATTTCAAAGATGAAAAAGCGTTTATAAACATCAATAACCCTAAAGAATATAAAAAGGCATTGTCTATTATCAAACTCTTGTAATATTTCGATATAATTGAAAAGATTTATAAAATATATCATCAATAGGAGAGATTATGAGTAGAGTTTTAGTTCCACTTGCTACTGGATTTGAAGAGATAGAAGCAGTTACAATTATAGATGTTTTAAGAAGAGCAGAGATAGAAGTTTTAGTGGCTTCACTAGATGCTCAATTTCTTGTTAAAGGGGCTAATGGTATTGTAGTTCAAGCACAGTCTCAAGTAAAAGATATTAACATAGATACTCTTGATATGATAGTCCTTCCTGGTGGCTGGGATGGAGCATACGCTTTGGCAGATGATGAAAACATTCAGCGTATATTAAAAGAGATGAACGAGAAAGGAAGATATATATCTGCTATCTGTGCTGCACCGTTTGCTCTTCATAAAGCTGGTGTTTTAAAGCACCACTATACATGCTACCCTAGTGCAGAAGAACAGATTCGCTTAGATGGTTTCATGGGCGATAAAGCTATGGTTGTAGAAGATGGAAACATTATGACATCGCGTGGACCTGGCACCTCTATCTGTTTTGCTCTTAGTATTGTTAAAAAGCTAAAAGGGGATGAGATGTATCAGATGCTTAAAGCTGGACTTTTGGCTAATTTTTGTGAGGAGGCACAAAGCTTTTCTTTAAAAAACTAAATTTCTAAGATTTATTTTCGTCTAAAGAGTTACTACATTGATACTGATTATCATTACTATTGACATTAAAATTAAAAAAAGATATAATTTTATCATAATTTGATATTGATAATACTTATCGGTATCATTTAATTTAAACAATAGCGATAACTTATGAAAAATAAATTTTTACTACTACCTCTCTTTTTAATGACTTTATTGTCACACTTAATTGCATCACCAATTGAAAGAGAGCATATTCAAAAAATGCAACATCCTAATGATACTCAGCTTGATGGCTTAAGCATCTCAGCAGCACTAACTGTAGATTTTTTAAATAATGTAAGTGGTGGTCTTAATCAAGACGTTACTGTCTTAGGTAATCTTGATATTGCAGCTGAACTAGATACACAAAAAAGTGGACTCTGGGATAATGGAGTATTTTTTACATATATTATAGCTAATATAAATTCAAATGGATATTTAACAGATATTGTAGGAGATATGCAAACCTCTAGTAATATTGAAGCACCAGAGGCTATAAGAGTTTATGAATTTTGGTATGAGCATAAATTCAATAATGTCAATACTTCTTTATTAGTAGGGCTTCATGATTATAACAGTGAATTTAATGCTTTAGAATATGCAGGTATTTTTATTAATAGCTCTTTTGGTATTGAGCCAGATATCTCTCAAGTTACTCCCTCTATATTTCCAGTAACTTCTTTAGTAGCTAGATTAAAAATTCAACCTAGCGATAATAGCTATATTTTAGCTGCCATATATGATGGTGTTCCAGGTGATCCAGATGATGAAAAGGCTACTGCCATAAAATTTGATGAAGGTGATGGAATATTTGCTTCAGTAGAAATAGGTCTTACAAATGCACAAGCATTTGATAGTGATTATTATAAAATAGCAATTGGTTCATGGCTTAAAACAACTAAAGAAGAAGCTTATGATGGCACAGTAGATACTTTTAATAGTGGATTTTTTCTAATAGGAGAAAAAAAGCTTTATAGCGAAAATAATTCTGATAATGGTCTTGGTGCTTTTTTTCAACTAGGTATTGCGGATGAAGATAGAAACCAAGTCTCTTTTTATTGGGGTGGTGGTATTAATTATAAAGGATTGTTCTCAAAAAGAAGTAAGGATATTTTAGGTTTAGCTGTAGCAAGTGCAAGAAATAGTGACAGATACATCGGCTACATTAAAAGTATTGGCAATAATATAGATAAAACAGAGACAGCAATTGAACTAAACTATAATGCACGAATCACCTCTTGGTTATATATCCAACCAGATATTCAATACATAATAGACCCTTCAATGGACTCATCAGTAGATAATGCCCTTATTGCTGGACTAAGGGTTGTTTTAGAATATTAAACAATATCCTTTTTATTCTATTTCTTCGCAATAAATTTACTTCTGCTATAATAGTAAAAATTTAAACAAAGTTATACAAATGAACTTAACCCATCTAGATGAAAACCAAAGACCAAAAATGGTTGATGTTTCTGATAAAAAACAAACAACAAGAATAGCAATAGCAAGTGGAATTATAGAGATGAATCAAGATGCTTACGATGCTATAGTGAGTGAAAAAACAAAAAAAGGTCCAGTGCTTCAAACTGCCGTAATTGCAGCTATTATGGGAGTTAAAAAAACAAGTGAGCTAATCCCTATGTGTCATCCATTAAACCTTAGTGGAATTAACTGCGATGTTGAAGAATTAAATGACCTACCAGGATTTAAACTAACTGTTACAGCAAAACTTACAGGTCAGACAGGTGTTGAGATGGAAGCATTAACTGGTACATCTATTGGATTACTTACCATATATGATATGGTTAAGGCAATTGATAAAAGCATGGTTATTCGTCATGTTCAGCTAGAGACAAAATCAGGAGGAAAAAGTGGAGATTATCAACGATTGTAAACAAAAATTAGAATTAACTTATCCAACAACTTGGTCATATAAACTAATTTCACTAACTAAAGAGCAAATTCAAGAAGCTATTCATGAGGTTATTTTAGAGCGTGAACACGATTTAATTCACTCTAATGCAAGCAAAACAGGTAAATATATAAGCATGAATTTTGATTTATTAGTACACAACGAAGATGATAGAAACTTTATTTACGAAGCCCTTAAAAAACATCAAAATATTAAAATGGTATTATAGCACTTGAAGGATTTATTATGGATATTAAAAAACTACAAGAAGACTTAAAGAAAATATATAACCTTAGATTTAAAAGCATAGAAAAAAGGGTTACTCATGCAATTGAAGAAACTAAAACATCTGGTGTAGATTTATCATCTTTAAATATTAATGAGATCAAAGCCCTATCTTCTACAATTTTAGATATTGAAACAAAAAAACTTCATGATGAAGTTGAATCCCTTTTATCTAAAAAAGAAAAACTCAATATTGAACTAGATAAAAAACTTGAAGCTTTACAGGATGTAAAATATGGTGTTTTTAATGCTATACAATCGCATATAGAGGATACAGACACTCTAACACTATCTAAACTTCATCAAGTTAAATTACAATCAGTAGATATCTATGATTTACTTAGCGAAATGGTAGAATCTGCGATAATTACAGCACTTGAAAAGTCAAAAGATAGTGAAGCACTAGAATTAATACAAGAAGTTATCAAAGATTTAACATACGAAGCGATAAAAGAGGGTTCGCTCAATACAATTCGTGTTAGAAAAATACTCTCAACTATATTGGCATCAGCGATTGAGTTAGCAGAGGCTACACCAAATCAAGCTAATGATATTTTAGATGCTACACTCAAAGGGATGCGTGCTGGCTTAACACACTCTATAGATAGATTTAAACAACGCCTAAAGTTTACACCTATTGAAGCTAAGCACATCTTAATAGAGGACTATGATACAATTATGCAAGATTTAAGTCAAGCTGATACTCTCTTTTTGCAAGTAGTTCAAGTTCAAGCAAACGAAAGTTCTCCTGATATAAAAAAATTGCTTATAGAGCTTAATCAAAAGATGCATTATGATTTAGAGGAGTTAGTACATATCTCAAAAGAAGCAGCAGAGGTAATGAAAGAGCGTTTTTCAAATTTTGCAAAAACTGCCGTTAAAAAAGCAGATACAGCATTAAAATCGCAAAAAGCTAAAGAGGCAAAAGAGATGGGTGCACAAGCTTGGGGTATAGCTAAAGTTGCGCTTAATAATGCGATAAAATCAGCTAAAGACGCTATTAATAAAAGGTAGATAATTATTTAAAAAAATTATGCTATAATTGCAGTTCAAATTTTAAAGAAAGTGGGTGATGTGATATGCCTGGTATCGTACTACGCGCAGATGATAATTTTGATGCATCTTACCGCCGTTTCAAGAAGCAGACTGACCGTAACTTAATCGTTACAGAAGCTCGTGCTCGCCGTTTCCATGAAACGGAAACTGAAAAGCGTAAGAAGTTCAAAATAGCATCTCGTAAGAAAATGCTTAAACGTCTTTATATGATGAGACGTTACGAATCGCGTCTGTAAGCTTTAGTCCTTCGGGACTTTAGCTTATCTTCTAGTTAAAACTTTTCAAAAAAACTTATAAACCGATTAAATTTTCCCATACATTTCATTATAAAATTTTAATGCATATCTATCGCTCATACTTGCTATGTAATCAGCAATAACTCGATGTTTTTTTCTTGTCTTTAGTTGTCCGTAGTAAAATTTAGGAAGCATTTTTTCCTCCTCCATTAAACCTTTGTATATTCCAACTACAGCTTGTCTTCCTGAGTACATTTTTCTAACTATATTTTTATGTTGATACATCTTAACAAAAAGTATTTTTTTAAGCTTTTTAATTTTTGTTTCAAGCTCTGGTGCAAAACCAACTGGAATCTCTGTTTTAGCATCAAATGTAGCACTAAATATTTGCGAGTTATCTATCTTGTCTTTTGAATAATCTAAAAGTGAATAAACAAGATGGTTTATAAGGTGGGAGCTAAAACGATAACGAAACATCTCTTCTTCTTCGCAAAATATTCCCTCATCTTCAACCTTTTGTAAAATTTCTCTTGCTAATTCACTATCTTTTAAATCATCAAAACTAATCAAACCAGAGTTTACGCCATCATCAATATCGTGGCTCATGTATGCAATTTCATCAGCACGGTCAACTACCATAGCTTCTATAGATGGGTGAGTATCAAGATTAAACTGTTCATGAATAATATCTGCCAAAAAGCTTTTTTTGTATGGGTATGAGTGTTTTAAAATACCCTCTAATGTAGCAAATGTTAGATTTAAGCCATGAAAATTATTATATCTTTTTTCTAAAGATGAAACTACGCGGAAGCTTTGAAAATTATGTTCAAATCCATTGCTAAAGCCATCATTTTGTAAACAAACATCTAGCGTATCTCCACCAATGTGACCAAAAGGGGTATGACCTAAATCATGAGAAAGCGCTATTGCTTCAGCCAAGGATTCATTTAAACCAAGGTGTGAAGTTATAGAACGAGCAATTTGTGAAACTTCAATAGAATGGGTTAAGCGTGTACGAAAAAAATCGCCATCATGATTTAAAAAAACTTGTGTCTTATACTCCAGTTTTCTAAAGCTTCCAGAGTGTATAACTCTGTCTCTATCACGAGCATAGGGGTTGCGAAAATCTTTATCTATTTTATGAAATCTTGAATCTGGTTTCATTACACTCTCCTCACTAAAACTTATTGTTTATCAAATTTTAAATCTTCTTTTTCGCTATTGGAAGTTTTTGTTTTATCAAACGCTTTTTGAGCTTCCTCTTCACTATACTTTTTACACTCTTGTGGCATCTCTCCATGCTCTGATGCAATTTTTTCACAAATTACTGCATTAACCTTAAGGCTTGAGCACCCACTAAATAATAAGCCGATTATTAAAATATATTTATACATCATTGTTTACTTTTGTTTTATTATTAAATCAAGATACTTTTTAGGAGTAACTCTCATCATCTCTTGTGCTAACCATCTAATCTGAAAAAATGCAGCACCATTATCACGAAGATTAAAGTAGTTTTTCAAGCTTCTAAGATTAAAAGTTACAACCATATCTACTTTTACATTATCACTTATAATATGCTTAAAAGCATCCCCAACATTTCTTTTTTTCTTCCCACCCTGAAGTGTGTCAAAAAGTTTTTGTGAGTTGTCTTTAAATTTTTCTACAAATGCTAAAGAACTTTTAGCAACACTAATTTCATAAAAATTATCTTGTTTATGTTCTTGATAAGTCAACTTATCAAACATAGCTCCAATCTCTATGCGGTTGTACTCTTCATTCGAAGTTACAAACATGTTAAATCCTAAAACTTTTTGTATAAAAAATTCTTTATCTCCGAAGGATGCTACAAATGCATTTATAACTGAACTCATAGTATAGCGAGTACTTCTAACACTTATAGCTTGAATACGATGACGAGCATGTTCTTGCAATACTCCACGAGAAGTTCCGCGAATTAAAAAAGAAAGATTAGCGTGCTCTAATATTGAATGGTGAAAATATGTCCATGCTAACTCACCTAAAAGTTGTGAATCTTCAATGTCATTTATCTCATTGCACATATTTTTGTCTGGCATGTTGGTTTCAATATTTTTTATCGCATCATTTTCACTAGAGTAAAAACTATCATAACAAGTCCTAGCAGCTGATTCTGCCACCCCTATCCCTGTCTCTTGGATTAATACAACTTCTGGTTTTGCATAATCAATTCCGAACATATTTTCCATAATTAAGTCCCATAAAAATTTACTTATTCTACAGTCTTATAGCTTATGTTATAGTTTATTGGCAAAAAGTGATATTATTTTTGGATACCATCTAATACAGGGACAAAATCACACTCTTCAAGCTCTTCTTTATGAATGTTATCTCCAATTTTTCTAAATCTTGTAATAACTTGCTTGTTTCCTTTTTGGAGCGGTGCTACTAAAATTCCATTATCACTCAATTGCTCTAGTAGCTTAGTTGGTATCTCTTTTGCGGTAGCTGAGAAAAGAATTCTATCATAAGGGGCGTATTGTATCCAGCCATTTTGTCCATCATCAAGTCGTGTGTGAACATTATGAATATTTAAATCACGAAAACGCTTTTTTGCTTCACGAATTAGAGGCTCAATCCTCTCTATAGAAAAAACACCACGAAAAAGATGTGATAAAACAGCAGCTTGATAACCGCTTCCACACCCTATCTCTAAAACTCTATCTACGCCATGAGGCATAAGGTATTCACTCATTTTAGCAACAGTTAGAGGTGAGCTTATATATTGAGATGCACCAATTGGTAGAGCGTCTAATTTATAAGCATTATGCTTAAAGCCATTTGGTACAAACTCTTCACGGGATGTTTTAGCAATTGCATTTTTTACCTCATCGCTTAATGTAAAAATCTTGTGACACTCTTCAGAGAGTTTTTTTGTTTTACTGGCTGTTATTCTATTCAATGCCTACATCCATATATATTCTCATTTTTTTAATCTCTTTAATATCATATGGTATCTCTAAGCAAGGCTTATTCCCGTTTCTTTGCTCTACCCCAAATGGGGTAATAATACCGCTCTCTCCTGTGCATTCTTCATTTTTAGAATCACTAGCAACAACATAGCACTGATTTATAATAGCTAAAGCGTTAGTTAGTGTTTTAAAGTTTTCAGTTCTAAGTGTCCCCCACCAAGACGGTATAGCAATAATATCAGCACCCTCTAATCGTTGCCACAATTTTTTAAAACGAAGTTCAAAACAGATAAGCAAGCCAATTTTTATACCATCAACTTCTACAATATTTATATCTTCTTCATCCCCATATGACATATATTTATGTTCATCTCCAAACTTAAAAAGTTTAGCTTTTGCCTGTTCATATACTACCTCACCATTAAAAAATATTTTAGCAAAGTTATAAATCTCTTCGCCTCTTTTCTCAATCATTGTCAAGATTATAATTTTATTTTGTGATATTTTTTTAATCTCTTTTGTGGCGTATTGAGCAAATTTCACCATCTCTTCAAAGTTATCATAATCATACCCAGTTAAACAAACTTCTGGAGCAACAACAATAGAGTTAGTTTGTGTTTGTTCTATAAGCGCTAGGAGTGTTTGTAAATTTTCTTCATAGTTACTACATGTAGTAAAAAGTAAAGAATTTAAGATATAGTTATTCATTTTTCTCTTTTAGTTAAAGTTAAACCTCTAAACCTTTACTATAAATTTTTATAGTTAAAGTTAAACCTCTAAACCTTTACTATAAATTTTTATAGTTAAAGTTAAACCTTTGTTATGCAAATAGTTGTATATATTTTTCAAATAAATATAATTTATTTCTTTGAAAGCCTGTAACTTCTTTTAATATACCATTTCTTTGGAAATCTTTTAGTAGAGCTATAGCTGTTGGCTTGCTAACCCCTAACTCTTTCATAGTTTTAGATGTCTCAATAGTACCTTCTAAAAAAAAATTTACCCATGTTACTAAGTCATTAGTTTGTCTAACTAGTGTTAAGTTTTCATAATATAAGCCTTTGTTTCTTTCAAAAAAGTCAGATAAATATAAAGATGGTTTATCTAGTAAATTATTACTAACTAGATATAAAGTAATTAATAAATTAGTTCCACCAATCCAATTTTGTGAGACTCTAAATTCACCAGGTCGCTTACTTTCACCTCTAGCACTTGTTAGTAATATTTTATGTGTTTGTTTTATCAATCGATTACTAAGGGGTAATTTTTGCAAAGCATCTATAGAATAATTTATAGCTTCTACATAATTATGAACCTCTTGCCAATCATCTCTTTTCTCAGGGTTAAGACTCTCCTTTGACATAACTATCTCATCAATTTCTGTTTTTGTACCCTCTATCTTGCTAGATTTATTTGCTTCTGTAGTTATATGCATTTTTATATAAATATCTACATTAGGGATAAGGTCCGTATAAGCGTTTAATTGACCTAAAAGCATAGTTGCTTTTTCTAGCAACATATTTATTTTAGCATCATCCCATATAAAAGTATGATTTATTTTTGTGGGTAAAAAACTTTTATACTTATATTCTTGTTTAAAACTACCAGCTTTATAATCTACTAAATTCATCTATCTAAAAATCATCATCAAATGACAAAGAACCTTTTGAGTAGTTAGCTACAGTACCTTCAAAAAAGTTAGTTTTTTGATCATTGAATTTTGCGAAATCATCCACCCATTTAATTGGATTTTTAACATTATAAAGAGGCTCAAATCCAACAGCGACTAATCTTTCATCAGCTAAATATTTAATATATTGTTCAATTATCTCATTTGTTAAACCTAAAATTTGCCCTTGAGTAATGTATTTACCCCACTCTACCTCTAGTTGAACAGCTTCTTTAAACATCTCAATAACTTCAGATTTTAACTGCTCTGTAAAAAGGTCTGCTCTCTCTTTTCTAAGTGAGTTTATAAGATTTTGAAAAAGAACCAAGTGGGTTACTTCATCTCTTTGAATAAAACGAATCATCTGCGCTGAACCTAACATCTTACCACTACGAGCAAGTGTATAAATATACGCAAAGCCACAGTAAAAATAGATACCCTCTAAAATTTGATTTGCAAAACATGCTTTTACAAAGTTATGTTCAGTTGGATTACTCGCTAGTTCATCATATGTACGAAAAATTGCATCATTTTTTTGTTTTAACATCATATCGCGACGCCATAGCTCATAAATCTCTTCAGAGTTTGTTGAAATACTATCAACCATAACTGCATAAGATTGTGAATGAAGAGCTTCTTCAAATGATTGGCGAACCAAAATAAGATTGATTTCAGGAGCTGTTATATATGGATTAACATTATCAATAAGGTTGTTTGTTTGTAAAGAATCCATAAAAATTAGTTGAGATAGTGCTTTATCATAAGCATCTTTTTCATCGCTAGTAAGATTTTTATAATCATTTACATCACGAGTCATATCTACTTCTTTTGGGAACCAAGTATTATTTAACATCACCTCCCAAAGATTATATGCCCATTGATATTTAATGTTATTTAATTCAAATATTCCAGTAGGATTTCCACCAAAAATTTTTCTATCATTTACATTTTCGGTAGATTCTGGATTATATATCTTTTTTCTATTCACGCGAGGTCTCCTTGTGCTATTTATTTAAAAGTTTATAATTATACCGACCACTATATTTTATTAAGCTTTGTTATAAAAAAATTGGTTAAAATCATTTCATAATAGACAAAAAAATATATATAGGAGAGGGTGTGAAATACTTAATATTTTTCATACTAATTTTAACAATGAGCCAAGCAATAGATTTAAAGTCATATCAAGAAAAAGCAAATTCGCTTACACCGCAAGAATACGATGTAATAGTAAATAAATCAACACAAGCACCATATACTGGTGAATTTTTAGATAATAAAAAACATGGAATTTATAGTTGTAAGTTATGTAAATCTGAACTTTATAAATCAGATGATAAATTCAACTCAAATTGCGGATGGCCAAGTTTTGATGATGAGATAGATGGAGCGGTAAAACATTTGCCAGATGCTGATGGGCGTAGAGTAGAGATAGTTTGTGCAAAATGTGGCGGGCATCTAGGTCATGTTTTTGAAGGTGAAGGATTTACTCGCAAAAACACTAGACACTGTGTAAACTCCATCTCTTTAGAGTTTAAAGAAGTTAAAGCTGATGAAAATATAGCTAAAGCTTACTTTGCAGGTGGATGTTTTTGGGGTGTTGAGTACTACTTAGAAAAACTAGATGGAGTAAAAGAAGTTATATCTGGTTTCATGGGTGGGCATGTTAAAAATCCAAGTTACTATGAAGTTATTCGCACCGATACAGGACACCTAGAGGCTGTTGAGGTTATATATGACAAAACAAAAATATCATTTAAGCAAATTGCAAAAACTTTTTTTGAGATTCATGACCCAACTCAAGTAGATGGCCAAGGTCCAGATATTGGTAAACAATACCTTTCTGCTGTATTTGTAAATAATGATAATGAAAGAGAAACTATTAATGAGCTTATAAAAAAGCTTCGCTCAAATGGGTATGATGTAGCTACAAAAATTTTCGATACAGTTGAGTTTTATGAGGCTGATGAATCTCATCAAGATTATTATAATAAAAAAGGTTCGTTACCTTATTGTCATGGATATACTAAGAGATTTTAGAAAATGGGTTTTAAATCAAATTTTTAAAAATACAACTTTAAGAGTTTTCATAAAAATAACAAAATCCATCCATAGTGACCAATTTTGTATATACCATGTGTCTAAATCAACTCTTTGTTTAAATGTAAGCTCATTTCTTCCATTAACTTGCCAAAGTCCTGTAATTCCTGGTTTTACTTTTAAAATAAGCTCTTCATTAAAAGATCCAATTTTTTCTTTTTCGTTTAACATATATGGTCTTGGACCTATTAAATTCATATTGCCTTTTAATACATTATAAAATTGAGGAAACTCATCTAATGATGTTTTTCTTAAAAATTTACCTATTTTAGTAGTTCTAGGGTCATTTTTGTATTTATGGTATATCTCAAAATGCTCTACCTCATCTGGGTTGTTTTTTAAATAATTATCTAGTATATTTTGATTTTGAACATACATAGTTCGATATTTATAACAATTAAAAATTTTAGAGTTTTTCCCAAGTCTTTTTTGCTTAAATATCACACTGCCTTTAGAGTCAAATTTAATAACAATTAAGATAATTACATGCAGCAATAAAACAAAAGGTAATATTAAAATAACAAGTAATTTTTCAAAAAAATACTTTATTAAAATATTTTTATAGTTTAATAGTCTATTTTCTATATGTAATGCAGAAAGTCTAATATTTGAATAATCAACTATTTCAGTATGTGAAAAATCTAAATGATTCATATATGGTACTACATATATGTCTTTTGTTTTTTTTGTATATTTTTTTATGATATTTTGTAAATCTATTATGTCAAATTTATTTGAAGATATGATAACCATATCATAGTCTTTTTGTGTATTTTTAAATCCAAAGTACCAATTATCTCTTATCTCATTATATAATAAATCATATTGAGGATCATTAGCTACAATTTTTACTTTTATTTTAAATATATCAAAGTTAAATAATATTTTTTTAAAAATTCTTTTCAAAGTTGGTACAATAATAAAAGCCAAAATAAAAAATATCACTATAAAAGTTCGTGAATGCTCATCAGATATTTTAGTAAGAGATATTACTGTAAAAACCGCCAAAGAAGAAAACAACAATCCTTTTAATACTCTTTTGGTATCGCCCCAAAAGTCATACCTCGTAAAGTAGATTTTTTCAAAGATAAACATAAAAAGGATGATAACTATAATCCAATAATATTTATAATTGCTTGTTGCTTCAAAAAGAGGTAGAATTTGTGTAAAAGAATTAGCTCTAATAAGCGTAGCAAGTTCTAATGAAAAGATAAGCGCTAACAAGTCAATAGCTATTAACAATAAAGAAAATATATATGAATATGGGTTAAATTTACTTGTTTTCATAAGTTGCATTATACTCTATAAACTCTTTAATCTCTTTTTGAAATCTCGAAGTTGAATATACTTGTGCATCTTTTGATATTTTTTTTAAATCAAATTTACTCATTTCAAATTCATTAACAGCATCCATAATATTTTCTTTATTTTGTTTTTTAAAATGAATGCCGTTAACTTTGTGCTTAATCGTCTCGTGCGTACCACCATCATCCAAAGCTATAACCGGAGTCCCGCAAGCAAGTGCTTCAATTGGAACAATTCCAAAATCTTCAACAGCTGCATATATAAAAGCTTTTGCTTTTTGCATATACTTTATCATATTTTTTTTCTCTTGATATCCAAAAAGTTGTATATTTTTATTTGCAATTTTTTGGATATTTTCATAATCATCACCACTACCAATCACTATGAGTTTTTTATCAGGCATCTCATTAAATGCTTCTACAATAAGTTTTGTTTTTTTATAAGGTACTAGTCTCGATGCTGTTAAATAATAGTCATCTTTTTTTTCACAAAATTTAAAATTTTCAACATCTACAGGTGGATATATAACAATAGCTTCTCTATTATATATTCTATTTATTCTCTCTTGGACAAAATTAGAATCAGCTATAAAGTAATCTACTCTATCTAAGGTACTTATGTCCCATTTTCTTATATATTTTAAAGTAGCACTTACTAAAAACTTTTTTGGCTGTTTTAAATTTTGTGTATATTCATCATATAGATCCCAAGCATATCTAATAGGTGTATAGCAGTAAGATATATGCGTTTGATTTTTACTTTTTCTAACACCTTTTGCAACCGCCCAAGAGCTGCTAATGATTAGACCATAAGCGCTTAAATCAAAACTCTCAATAGCTTTTGGAAATAATGGCAAATAATTTCTAAAATTATTTTTTGAAAAAGGTAGCTTTTGTATAAATGAAGTTTTTGCATATTTACCTTTTAAAACAATTTTTCTATCTTCATCACTTAAATAATCTACAAGGGAATATATATCAGCATGTGGATATATATCTACAATTGCTCTTAAAACTTTTTCTGCTCCAGCATTTGTCACTAACCAGTCATGAACTATAGCTATTTTCAACTTTTAAACATCTCCAATAAAGTTTGTTTAAACTCTTGAGGTTTAATATTTCCTATTAGTTTAAAGAGCTTTTTAGGGGAACCTGTGAGGGTTTTTATTTCATCTTTTCTTACAAAAGCTGGATTTATTTTTACTTCTATTTTATAACCAGCTATCTCATTCATCATATCAATAATATCTAAAAGTTTTATACCTCTGCTTGAGCATATATTTATTGTTTCTGAGGATATATCTGATTCCAAAAGTTTTTTGTAAATTTCACATACATATTTTATATCATTAAACTCTCTACTTACATCTAAATTACCTAGCTCTATCTCTCTCTTATTTTCTTTAAAGTGTTTTACAATTTTTGGTATAAGAAAATTTTCAGCTTGATTAATTCCAGTATAATTAAATGGTCGTGTAATGACTAGGCTTAATCTATTAAAATAGTTCTTTGCCATACACTCCATGGAATATTTGCTTGCTCCATAATGATTAGCAGGCATTGGACAAAGTGATTCGTCTAAAACTTCTAAATCTTGATTACCATATATTGTAGCACTGCTTGCGAGAATGATTTTTGATGGATTGATATTTAACTCAACTAGCGTATCTAAAATATTGATAGTACCAATAGTGTTTACTTTATAAAAATCTTCATTATTTCCATGCGCAGCAAAAGATATTCCCGATAAGTGAATAATAAAATCAGGTTGAATTTTTTTTAAGACACTTTGCACATCTTGCTTGTTTGTAACATCGCATATATAAATTTTATCTGATTTTTTAAATAAAGAGGTCCCATAAACATCATATCGTGAATTTTTAAGATGCTTACTTAGGTGTGTGCCAGTAAAACTGTCTATGCCTGTTATTAAAACTTTTTTCAATATTTACCCTACTGCAGAATTTTAATTGAATTATACCAAATCTTGAATTTTTATATAAAGATATGATTTAAAATACAAATTTTAAACATCTTTATAATATTGCTATCTCTTGTAAATTAGCATACTCATCATCTGTATAGAGTCTTGAAATAGCGATAAAGCGAATTCCCAAAGGAATTTCTAAAGAGAAGCTTGAGCCTCTTCCCTCTACTATATCTATGGTTAAGTGAGTCCCTTTCATGTATTGGAACTGTTCAGGAGCCATGAAAAACTCGCATCCGTGAATCTCTCCTATTTTTATATCACGACTACCAACCATAAAATCACCAACTTCGAAACACATTGGAGCTGAGCCATCACAACATCCTCCACTTTGATGGAACATGAGCTCAC
>JAKISX010000021.1 GCA_021648405.1 Sulfurimonas sp.
TATTTGGTCATAAAGAGATAGTAAGTTATCTAAAAAAACAAAATTTTAATAATGTTCAACGAAAAATATATGGTGTAAATATAGAGTTTATAGTTTCAATAACAGCAAGATTAAAATATTTTTTTGTAAAAAGATAATATTTTTTTTACTAAATATTTTTAGTAATTATTGAAAGCCTAAGGTGGAATGTTCCCAATAAACTAGACAAAGTGTAATTCAGCAAAATAACACTAGAGATAAGTAAATCTGTTTTTGATTGACAGATCACTATTTAATCAACTACAAGTAAAGAACGAGCAACAATAATAGAATTTTATCTTATGCCGATTTCATTAAGGGTTTTATAATTTTTACAACCGTCTTGATTGCCACCATCACATGCCCTTTCAAAATATTTTTTTGCTTTTAATATATCTTGTTTTACTCCATCTCCATTATGATAAAGAAACCCTAAGTTATTACATCCATACATATCGCCACCATCACACGCTTTTGTCAATAGTGTTACGGCTTTTGATTTATCTTGTTTTACTCCATCTCCATCATAATAAAGAAATCCTAAATTACAGCACGCTTTCGTATTTCCACCATCACAAGCTTTTGTATAGAGTTTTACAGCTTTTTGTTTGTCTTGTTTTACTTTATCTCCATTTTCATAAAGAAGTCCTAAATTAAAGCACCCATTCATATATCCACTATTACACACTTTTGTATAGAGTTTTACAATTTTTTGTTTATCTTGTTTTACTCCATCACCATTTTTATAGATAATACTTAAATTATTGCACCCATCTATGTATCCACTATCACATGCTTTTGTCCATAGCGTTGTGGCTTTTTGTGTATCTTTTCTTACTCCATCACCATTTTTATAGAGAACTCCTAGATTACTGCATCCTCCCATATTCCCACCATCACACGCTTGTGTCCATAGTGTTACGGCTTTATGCTTATTACCATTATTGTAAGCATTAAATCCATCATTAACTAAATTAGCAAAAAGGATAACTGAAAATAAAACCATAAGTAAAAATATTTTTTTGAGCATCGTTTGTCCTGTGTGTAAATATTATTCACAAGTATAACATTAATTTACTCTACAAAGATGAGATTTAGATAGACTGAGATATTTAGTAATCTGATGTAGTCATATCAATTTATTTGGGATATATCAATTCATACACTTATTTAGTATATAATTTTAACAATAATTAAAAGGATATTAAAAATGAAGAAGATTATCTTATTATTTTTATTTATAACTACACTATTTGCCGCACCAGCAAAATTTTTGATGCTAGAAGAAGCTGTTATCCCAGATGTTAAAGTTAATGAGAAGTCACAAATTATTGCACAAGTTGTATTGGCAAAAGATATCTATCTTTACTCAGAGCAAATGAAATTTGAAATAACAAGTGGTTTGGGTATAAGTATTGGAAATATTGAAAAACCTGAAGCTATTATGTATGATGATATTATGTCATATATCTCAACACCTACTTTTATAATAAATCTTCAAAAAAACAGTGATGTTAGTGGTTTAAAAGAGATAGAGTTTAAAATGTCTTATCAGGCATGCTCAAAACAAGGACTGTGTTATGAGCCAACCACAGATAGTTTTAAATTAAAAATAGATAGCGATAAACTAAATACCATTGATAAAAAGAGTGAAGTAAAAGTTGCAAAAATCAAAGAAAATGTAACTCAAGATATAGAGTTATCACAAACAGATAAAATAGCCCAGACTATGAAAAACAATGCTTTATGGCTTATTCTCCTTACCTTTTTTGGATTTGGTTTATTGCTCGCACTTACTCCATGTGTATTTCCAATGATACCAATAATTTCAGGGGTTATAGTATCTCAAGGTAAAGGGCTAACAACCAAAAAAGCATTTGCCTTATCGGTAGTATATGTACTGGCTATGTCCATAGCATATACCATAGCTGGTGTGCTAGCTGGTCTTTTTGGTGCTAATATTCAAGCAGCACTTCAAAATCCTTATATAATTTACTCTTTTGCTGGTGTGTTTGTAGCCCTAGCTATGAGTATGTTTGGCTTTTATGAGTTAAAAATTCCAGATTCAGTTGTAGCAAAAGTAAGTTCAACGGGTAAACAAAACGGCTATGTTGGTGTAGCTATAATGGGATTTTTATCAGCTTTAATAGTTGGTCCATGTGTAGCTGCTCCACTCGCTGGAGCTCTTGTTTATATTGGTCAAACTGGGGATGCATTTCTTGGGGGTATGGCGCTATTTTTTATGAGCATAGGTATGGGGCTTCCTTTAATTCTTGTTGGTGTAAGCGCTGGTAAGTTTATGCCTCGCCCTGGAGAATGGATGAGACTTGTAAATGCATTTTTTGGTGTAACTATGATACTTGTAGCTATTTGGATGATTGGACGCATTGTTGATACTCATATAACCATGCTTCTTTATTCTATAACAGGTATTAGCTTTGCTTTTTATCTTGGATTATTTGATCATGAAAAAGTGCATCATCATGTTAAAAAAAGTATAGCTACTATAATATTTATATATTCAGTTGTGCTATTTATAGGTGTAATGGGCGGTTCAAAAAGTATGACTACTCCATTTAAAGTATTTGTATATTCAGGTAGTGCCTCTAGTATAGTAGCAAAAGAGACAAAACCTGTTGAATTTTTAAATGTAACTACACTTACAGAGCTTGACTTGCTTTTAGAAAAACACAAAGGCAAAAAAATAATACTTGATTTTTATGCTGATTGGTGTGCAGCATGTAAAGAACTTGAAGAGATTACTTTTGTAGATGCAGATGTTAAGTTAAAAATGGGTGAATTTATACTGATTAAAGCAGATATTACGGCAAATACTAAAGCTCAAAAAGATTTAAGTGCAAAATATGGTGTATTTGGTCCACCAGTAATTTTATTTATTGATGAAAATTCTCAAGTTATAAAATCTAAAACTATTGTTGGATTTATAAAGCCAAAACCATTTTTACAACATCTAAATAAGATATAAATAACTAATTTTCAATTAATTTTGCCACATTTTTAGAGCTACCATTTCTTAGATAATCTCTTAACTCCTTGGAATCTTGTAAAAATGTACTTCTATCATAATTATTATACGCATCTAAAAGATTCTCAACACTAACATCATCTTGGATAAATTCTGGATGAATTGCTTTGTTTTTATGTTTTTCAAACATAATGTTAGCAAGTCCAAGATAGTTAAGCTTTACGAGCCTACTTGCAATAAAATAATCAAGGTTTTTAGCGATATATGTCAATACAAAAGGGATTCCAATAAGAGAAGCTTCAAGAGTAGCAGTACCACTACATATAAAAGCAAAATCAGATTTTAGCAGTGTGTCATAAGTATCATTTGTAACATTAAAGTCAGAGATATCTCCATATAGATTTTTAATATCATCTGAGGAGAAATTTGTTGGAATGATAAGGGTGGCGTTTATGTTTAACTTGGCTTTGACCTCTTTAAAAATTGGCATAAGTTTGGTTATTTCACCTTTGCGAGACCCTGGCATAAATACTATATTTTTTATCTCATCATTAAGTTGTGTTTTATAATTTTTTATCTGATCTAGTAGTGGATGACCAACATAGGTTATAGGTGCATCTTTTGGATAATATGATGCTTCAAAAGGTAGAATTGAAGCTAATTTATCAATAGTGCGAGCTAAAACAGGTATGCGCTTTTTCTTCCATGCCCATGCTTGGGGAAGTATGTAGTAGATTATCTCTTTATCTGGATAACGCTTTTTTATTTTTTTGGCTAAAGGAAGATTAAATCCAGAAGAATCAATAAGCAAAATTTTATCAGCATCTTTAGCCAAATCAACCATTTGAGCATTTAATTTAAAAAAGAATGGAAGTTTTTTAAATACATCAACAAACCCCATAATAGCCAATGCACTTAAATCAACTATTGGAGTACCCAACTCTTTATTGAAAATACCAATAATTTCAGTATCTGAGCTTAACTCTTTTTTTAAAGATTTTAGATGAATGTTTGCTGAGTGTTCTAATGCACTTACTAGTAATTTCATGAGCCACCATCTCCATGTACTTCATAGATGTATCATATTTTTGAGGATTTTTTCCATAAAATAAGTAAATATATGAATGAAAGTATAACATGTGTTAGATATAATTACACTCATGAAACCAATCTTATTTTTTTTAGCCTTTAGTGGTGTTTTTATCATAATAAATATGTATATATCTAGGCGTTTTATTCAAAAACTAGATGTTTCTAAAAAAACTAAAACTATTTTTCGTATATTTTTAATAATTAATTTATTTGGAATTATAGGTTATATGATTGGGCGATACTATATTGATTTTCCTAACTGGTTATATTTTTTATTTTCCCTACCAATGGGAATTTTATTTTTACTTTTTTGTTCAGCAATAATTTATGATATTTCCAGAGTTATCTTATCAAAAGCTCCTATTTCTGATTCAAGGCGTAAATTTTTCAAAAAATCACTAGATATATCTTCAATAATTATTGCAACATCTATAAGCGCTAGAGCTATCTATGAAGCTAGGCACATAGAGCTTCAAAAAGTAAAAATAAATTTAAAAAATTTAAAAAAATCGTATAAAATAATTCAACTAAGTGATATCCATATTGGGGGCTTAGTAGATGAAAAATTTATACACGATATTGTTATAAGAGTAAATTCATGTCAGCCTGATTTAGTGGTAATTACTGGAGATTTAATAGATATAAATATAGATAAAGCTGAAAATATTTTAAGTGAATTAAAAAATCTAAATTCAAAATATGGTACTTATTTTGTAGTTGGTAACCATGAATATTTTCACGATATTGACAAAGTGATAAATAAAGTAAAATCTATGGGTATTAGAGTGCTAGAAAATGAAAATGTGTACATTGGAGAAGAGGACAACGGTTTTAATCTTGCTGGGGTTTATGATATATTTGGTTATAGAGTTCAATCTCACATGCCAGATATTTATAAAGCACTTGAGAATAAGAAAAAAGATTCTCCAACAGTTTTACTAGCACATCAACCTAGATATATAGATGAAGTAGAACATGGTGTTGATTTAATTTTAAGTGGTCATACTCATGGTGGACAGCTTTATCCTTTTAGGTTTTTGGTTAAATTGCAACAACCATATGTTGATGGACTTCATCAACACAATAAAGAATTACAAATATATGTAAACAAAGGCACAGGCTTTTGGGGGCCTCCAATGAGGCTTGGAGCAAATTCTGAGATTACAGAAATAACTATTAAAGGACATCAACCAGCCTAATCAATTTAAAAAAATAAAGTTGAAGTTTTATATTGAAGCAATGACAAATTACTTTCTATTAATTTTTCATATAAAAAATATGATATTATCACGCTAAATATAATTATTAGGATATTTATACTATGAAAAATGACAACCCACAATCGAGTAAAAATTGGAATATTATCTTTTTTGCTTGGCTGGTTGCGACTATTGCAACTCTCGGAAGTTTATTTTTTAGTGAAATTATGGAATTTCCCCCTTGTATGCTTTGTTGGTATCAAAGAATATTGATGTATCCACTGGTTATTATATTTCTTATTGGGTTATTTCCATTTGATAAAAATGTATTTAGATATTCTATTCCCTTTGTTATATTAGGGTGGATAATTGCACTTTATCATAATCTTTTACAGTATGAAATTATCTCAAAGAGTATGACACCATGTTCTCAAGGAATACCGTGTTCTATTAAATATGTTAACTACTTTGGTTTTATATCAATCCCAATGCTTTCACTTATTTCATTTTCTATTATATTGACTCTATTATTTTTATTTTTTAAAAGGAAAAACTCATGAACAAACAAAAAATTATACTGTTGTCAGTAGTATCACTACTGATTTTATTTGTATTAGGAGCTTTTGCATACAACAGCACTAAATTAGATGAAGCTGCTTTAATTGCCAAAAAGAATGAAGAAAAATTCATTAGAGATTATTCAACTATAATTGGAAATATGGATGCTGAAGTTACTTTAGTTGAGTTTTTAGACCCTGCTTGTGAAACTTGTAGAGCATATTATCCAATAGTAAAAGATATACTGGTTAAGTACGATGGTAAAGTAAGGCATGTTATTAGATATGCTCCTTTTCATAAAGGTTCAGATTATGTAGTAAAGCTTTTAGAAGCAACCAAAAAACAAGGTAAATACGAAGAAACACTAGAGGCACTTTTTAGATATCAAAATCAATGGGTACATCACCATGTTCCAAATAATCAAATGGTATGGCAACTTATGACACATTTGGGTTTAAATATTGAGCAGCTTAAAAAAGATTTTGAGAATCCTAAACTAGATGAACTAATAAAACAAGAGTTGTCTGATGCAAAAACATTAGGTGTTAAAAAAACACCTCAATTTTTTGTTAATGGAAAAATGTTACAAAAATTTGGGCAAAAACATCTTATAGAGTTGATAGAATCAGAACTTAAATCAAAATGATTTTAGATGAGAAATCAGCCAAAATATACAATCATTAAAAATACAAAGTATGCCTTAAGTGGATTACTAGATATGCTCAAGAATGAAACATCTTTTAAGATAGAGTTGATGTTTGTTATTGTATTGGCTCCATTTTTGATTTTAGCAGATATTGATATGACAAACAAGCTACTTATGTTTATATCAATGATGGGGATACTTATAGCTGAAACAATAAATAGCGCTATAGAGCGTGTTGTTGACTTAGTGACATTAGAGCATCACCCAATGGCTGGCCGCGCTAAAGATATAGGTAGCAGTATTGTATTTTTAAGCATTGGTGTTTTTTTGGTAGTTTGGATATCTGTATTAGCATAATAGATTTTATTATTTTAAAAATCTTCTATTTTCATTTCCAAATATTTAATAGGGCTTAATTTTCCTAAAGTTGAATGAGGTCTATAATTATTGTAGTTATAAACCCTCTCTTGAGTCATCAGGCTTTAGAGCTTTTTTTCGATAACATCCTTGAGAGCATCATTCATTAATGCCATCTCAGCATAAAGCTTTTTCAGTTTGGCATTCTCTTTTAAAATCTCAATAATTTCTTCATCGTTAATTTCTCCTTGGTCTTTATGAAACAGTTTTAGGATTTTAATATTTGTGAGTGAGAGTAGTTTTCTCCAATTATAGCTAAAGGCACCTACTATAGGGCTTTAGTTGAACTTTTCTATTTGTCAATATTGATGAATTATTGTCCTCTTTAATTAGGTGCGAAAGTTCAGCTATTAAAACTAATAAAATGATTAAATCATGTTTAGAGTGTATTGTTGAGAATCTTATTTTTTTTAAATAGATCGCGGTAGACCTTGGACTTTATTACCGACTTTAGGGTGTCTAGATGATGCATTCTGTGTGTATCGCTGCCAACAAAATTAATCATTCCTGCATCAACTAATTGAAATGCAATTTTTTGTACTTCATCAGAGTAGTAACCGGCAAGTGAGTTGATATTTAGCTGAAAATGAACACCGAGAGCTTTAAGTGCAGCATATTTAGAAAAGTTTTTTGACATATATACATAACGTTCAGGATGGGCTAAAACCGGTGTGTAGCCTGCTTCTATCATTACCATGACCATATCTTCTAAATTGACAGGATGATTTATATAGGACATTTCAAAAAGAAGATAGTTCTTGCCAAATGTCAGGATGTCATACTGTGCTACTAAATCCATTAAATGCTCATCTAAATAATATTCTGCTGCAGCTTCAATTTTAATGTCAATTTGCTCTTGATTTAATCTCTCTCGTATTGCAGCAAGGCCATCTTTAATGTTTGCAGAGCTATTAGGATAGCGGTGCATCATAATATGCGGAGTTGTAATGATTTTATTGTATCCAAAGCTTTTAAGTCTTTTAATAAGCTCTATAGACTCTTCCATAGTTTTAGAACCATCATCAATGCCAGGGATGAGGTGTGAATGCAGATCAACATGCAGATGATGATCTTGCGGTACTATTTTACTAGGGTGCTCCGACATTAACATGTTATCAAACCGAGACTCTGAAGTAGTTATTTTTCTCTGTTTTAATAACCAGGCAATAACTGTTGCAATTAACATTAATAGTATAGCTACTATATAAATATCGTAGTTAGAAGAATTATCAATTTCTTTGTCTTTTAAGATGGATTTCGTTTTGAGATATTTAGAATTATCAATGTTTGCGGTTATAGGCGCTACTAGTTTAGGTTTTGCGTGTAACGCATTCTTTTGCTCCATTATGACTGGCTCTAGTTGAGGAGCTGGGGTTTCAATTTGTATGAATTTCTTAATTTCACTTTTTTTTGATAAGCTACTAATAAAAGCACTTTCATGGCTTTTTTTTACAATTTTTAAAATATTATTTAAAACTTTTTGATTTACAAAAGGCTCAATGGTTACAACAAAAATATCATGTAACTTACGACTATGGATTTTATATCCTTCTACATCTTGATGGGAGCTAAAATAGTCATTTTTATCGAGTTCGCTTTTTATTTTTAATTTTGTTTTGTCTGCCATCTGTTGTGTAATGTGGCTACTAACCAATATTTTATAAGTAGCCGATAGTGGTGTTGCAAAAAGTAGTAAAACAACAAATAATGCAGAAGTGATGTACATGTAAACTCTAATGCATTTAGCTAAGTTTTTTTATCACTATTGTAATAATCATGAGCATAATCATAGCTGTATCCATAACCATAGCCGTATCCAGAATTTTTGTCCATTTCAACGCCGTTTAGAATAATACCTGTATTGGACAGCTCTTTTTCTTGCACAATACGGTTGATATTTTTTATAAAATCTTTTTTAGAGTAGTTCGCTTTGAATACAAAAAGATTAATATCAGATAGTTTCATAAGAATCATAGCATCCGTTACGAGACCTACTGGTGGTGAATCAAATAAAATATAGTCATATTGTTTCAATAAGCTATCAATAGTCACTTTAAAAGCATCAGTCAGCAGTAGTTCGGATGGGTTTAGAGGTACCGGTCCGGCACTAATAATGTTAAGATTTTCAACTTGAGTTGTTTGAATGACTTCTTCAAGAGTGTTTTTTCCGGACAACAAGGTGCTTATACCAATATTGTTAGTAAGCTTATATTTTTCATGAATACGGGCACGTCGCATATCAAGGTCAATAAGAAGTACTTTTTTATGACTTCTTGCAATAATATTAGCCAATTCTGTTGAAATAGTCGTTTTTCCTTCTGTTGGAATTGATGATGTGATGGTTATAATTTTTGACTTTTGAGAACTTGATAGAAATTCTAAATTGGTTCGAACTACCCTAAGCGCTTCGTGAAAAGGCTGGATATTTTTACTAGAGCTGATAAAAGGAACCGCACCGTAGATAGGAATAGAAGTTATGCTTTCAATATCTTCAATTGTTTTGATGGTATTATCACGGAAATTTCGCAATAAAGACAGTACAACCCCAAGGGTCATACCTAAAATAAATCCAATAATAATTATAAACATACGATTTGGTTTAATAGGCGTCTTTGGTTCAAGAGCTTTGTCGATAATTCGTGCTTCTGAAACAGTAGAGGATTGTACAATGGCAGTTTCTGCACGTTTTTCAAGTAAAAACGAATAAATTTTTTCATTAACCATAAAGTTACGTGTCAGTCTTGAAAGGTCGCGTTGTTGTTTTGGTAAGCTTTCCATCTGTTGTGTATGAGTATTGATGATTTTAGTCAATCTATATTTACGATCTTTTGTGCTTCGTATGCTACTTTGAATAGTTTTTACTAGAGAGTTACGAAGTGAAATGAGCTGTTGTGTCACTTTTTGGACATCAGGATGCAGTTCTGTAAAATCGACTAACAAAGAGTTTCTCAAGCTACTTGCTTCTTGTATTTTTTGAATCAGCAGGTTAATCGTAGAGCTAGCTTCTCTTTGAGTAATGCCTAAATCAATTCCCGAAATATCTTTGTGGGTTTGAATATAAGTGAGAGTATTTTGTAAAACTCCCAATTGCATATCAAGTTCATATCGTTGACTCTCTAGTTCTGCTAGTTTGCTGGCAGTGATTTGTGCTTTATTTTCAATATCAACTACAATATTGGTAGCTTTGTACTCTTGCAAGGTGGTAGCGGAAGCTTGAAGTGTTTTGTTGATGGCTTCGAGTTGCGTATCAATAAAATGTAAAGTTTTCTCACCGCTTTCTGTTTTTAAGTCAATAGTCTCTTGTATGTAAGCCTCAGCAATTGCATTGACAATTTCTGTTGCTCTTGTTGCAATGGCGTCACTAAAGCTGAGTTGTATAATGGTACTTTTAGCAACAGTTGATACTGATAATTTAAATAAGATAAATTTGTACATATTCTCATTCGGTGTTACGGTAAAAGAGTAATGTGGATCTGTAAGCTCATAGACTTTTTGAACATTTATGTTAAACCATGGCGTTACGATGGTTTCGCCATATCGATGGGTTTCGTTATAGCTTAATGCTGTTTTATCCTCTGGTAAAGAACGAAGAAGCGTAATGAATTTGCTTTTTTGTGATGGTTCTAAAATAAGTTGAAAGTGTTTATCATCAACTGGAATGAGTTGAAACGGTGTTAAAACACGATCGCCTATAAATTCTGCTTTTACAACAAATGGTGAGGATCTGTAGAGCTCTTTTGTTTTGTAATGTTTTGTACTGTAATATCGCGTACCGATAGAGAGATTTTCTAAAGCCTTGGAAATGATGAGACGTGACTTTAAAATTTCAATCTCATTATCAAGATTGGCATTGTTTTGCCCTAAAGCCATTGACATAAAATCTTCCCCAGCTCCTCTCTCGCTTTTTACAGTAATGGTCGTTTTTGCCTGATAAATATTTGGCGATAGATAAGCAAACACTGAAGCTAAAAATGTAGTTAATATAGTAATAAAGATAATAGAGTATTTATAGCTCTTCAGAGTCGTAAAAAACTCTGTTAAATTTATCTCATCTTCATCAGCTGGAGCTGTAGTTTTATTATGAGTCATTTCTAAATTCCATTACGAATTACAGTCATTTGTGTAAATGGGTTTAAGATAGCTGAAATTAGCTGCAAAAATGGCATCTCTTCTTGGAATGCAATATTAGAACCTTTGCTGTTACGTGCTGTTACGTATACAATATCATTAGGCTGAAGTATTAAACTTGAAAACCGAATGGAGTTAAAGTCAGTAAGATCCACTTCGCGTACTTCAGGGTTGCGTAAGTTTCCACGAATAATTTTGATGCTGGTGCGTTTGGCATCCACAGTAAGATCTCCGCGTGATGCAAGTGCTTCATAAAGCGACATGGTACCGTTTGTGACAAGAGTAACTCCGGGATTTCTGACTTCACCAAGTACAAAAAGCCTTTGGTTGAGTATCTTGACGGCAACATAAGGGTTGCGTAAGTATTTTTTATACTCTTTCATTAATGCTTGTGCTGCTTGGGCTTCAGTAAGTCCGCTAATTTTTACAATCCCAACGAGAGGCAAGTGAACCTTGCCACTAGCCCCGATTAACACACCTTCATCACCTACTCGTATAGTATTTACACGCTGACCGCCACTGCTAAGAAGCTGGTTTAGCTGACCAGAATCGGCAGAAGATTGGTTAAATGCCGTAATTTGAATACGGTCCCCTTTGGCGATTTTCCATTCAAATAGTGCTTCTTTTTCATATTGTTCATTTGAGACCTTTTTAACAATCATCTCTTCTTTAATGTTTTTACCAAAGCGATTGTAGTCTTTTGTAGAACATGCCGAGAATAAAAGAACTATAGCTAATAGCCCAGTAACATATAAGTTTTTCATTTAAGAACTCCATTGTATATTAATATTGGTGCGATTATATATTGTTTTTTATTAAAACTAGCAAAGGTTTCTTTAAAAATATTTAATTTAAAATTTAACATGCTTTAATTTTAAATAAGATATAATGTTATTTATGAATTTATTATTATTAATTTTTGTATTTCTGCTTTCCTCTTTGTTGATTTTTTTACTCATTAAATATGCTGATAAATTAGGCTTTGTTGATGTTCCAAATGAAAGAAGCGCTCATAGTAAAGTAATGCCAAGAAGTGCCGGTTTAGGTTTCGTATCGGCCGTGCTTATCACTCCTTTAGTGCTTGATATTTCTTTTTTTTTAGAATATTATTATGTTTTTTTGTCAATACTGATTATCTTGATTACCGGAGTTTTAGATGATAAATTTAATGTATCACCAAAAATAAAATTTATTTTTATTTTTCTTGCCACACTGATATTATATTTTAATAATATTCAAATTGACTCCCTTGGAAATTATTTTGGTTTTGAATTGGCCATTCCTAGTTTTTTGATCTTGATTTTTACTTTTTTTGCCATAGCCGGTTTTACCAATGCATTAAATCTTATGGACGGGCTTGATGGGCTAGCAGGTTCCATCGCTTTAGTTATGTTTCTCTCTTTTTTTGCCATCGGTTGGGTTTATGATGATATTTTGATGATTAATCTTTCTACCTTATATATTGGCGCGTTAGTAGCATTTTTACTTTTTAACTGGTATCCTGCAAAAATCTTTATGGGCGATAGCGGCTCGCTCACCTTAGGTTTTTCCATTGCACTGCTAAGTATTCAATCATTACATTATATTGAACCGACTGCGGTGTTGTTTCTTCTTGCTCTTCCGATTTTTGATACTTTTATTGTAATGCGCCGTCGTATTCAAAGGGGGTTATCTCCCTTTGATGCCGATAAAACACATCTGCATCATCTTCTGCTTAAGGTCAAACTTAATGTAAAATTTACAATCATAATGCTCATTTGTATGCAGATAATCTTTTCAATAATGGGTTATCAGATGCATAATGCAAACAATACGTTAACATTAATTCTTTTTGCACTCTTTTTTTACATTTTTTTACACCTTTTTGATGAGCGTTTACGCTATCGTAAGAGAGAAAAAAAACAAAAAAAACAAAAAAAGCCAAGGATATAGATAATAATGATAAAAATACTCATAGTGTTTGGCACCAGACCAGAAGCCATAAAGATGGCGCCTTTAGTTAAAGAGTTTCAAAAGCACTCTAATATATTTGAAACAAAAGTGTGTGTTACCGCACAGCATCGTGAAATGCTAGATCAAGTGTTAGATCTTTTTGAGATTGTGCCAGACTATGATTTAAACATTATGAAACCGGGACAAGATCTTTATGATGTTACCTCTAATGTGTTATTAGGCATAAAATATGTATTAAGCGATTTTAAACCAGATATTGTTTTTGTTCATGGGGACACTACTACGACCTTTGGAGCATCGTTAGCAGCGTTTTATCAAAAAATTAAAGTAGCTCATATTGAAGCGGGTTTAAGAACAGGGGATATCTACAGCCCATGGCCAGAAGAAGCCAATCGACAACTTACTACCCAGGTTACCGCTTATCATTTTGCTCCAACGCAAACAAGCAGAGAGAACTTACTCAAAGAAAATGTTGATGATAGCGCTATTGCAGTAACAGGTAATACGGTTATTGATGCACTTTTTTTAGCTTTAGAGAAAATTAAAAGCAATCAAACGCTTGAGAATGAAATTATCACAAAACTTAAAATGCTTTACCCGTTCAATCCTGAAAGAAAAATGATTTTAGTTACTGGGCACAGAAGAGAGAACCATGGTCAAGGTTTCATTAATATCTGCGAAGCTCTAAAAAATATTGCAGAACAAAACAGTGATATTGACATAGTATATCCTGTGCATTTAAATCCAAATGTACAACAACCGGTTAAAGCAATTCTCTCAAATATTGCTAACGTACACCTTATAGAACCACTCCAATATGAAAGCTTCATCTATTTAATGGATAAAAGTTACTTCATCATTACCGATAGTGGCGGTGTCCAAGAAGAGGCACCAAGCTTGGGTAAGCCGGTATTGGTCATGAGAGATACCACAGAGCGCCCCGAAGCTCTCGAAGCAGGAACGGTTAAGCTTGTTGGCACAAATAAAGAAACAATCATTAAAGAAGCACAATTACTTTTAGGTGATAAAAATACTTATGAAGCTATGGGCCAGGCACATAACCCTTATGGAGATGGTCATGCATGTGAAAGAGTCATTGAATTTTTAAAGGATAATATATAATGAAACAAAGAAATACAGTCTGCGTCATAGGCCTAGGCTACATAGGTCTACCCACAGCAGCACTCTTGGCCAATAGAGGTTATCAAGTGCATGGAGTAGATGTCATGCAAAGCACTGTAGATACCATCAACCAAGGTAATATTCACATTGTAGAACCTGAACTCGATACCTTCGTACGTTCTGCCGTAAATTCTGGTAACTTAAAAGCTGACATAAAACCCAAAGAGTCTGATATCTTTATTATCGCAGTACCCACTCCGTTTCATGAAGGTTTTGTGCCTAATATTGACTATGTAGTTTCTGCAACTAAAGCATTAGCTCCCTATGTCAAAGAAGGTAACATTATTATTTTAGAGTCTACCTCTCCCATAGGCACTACCGACAAAGTCAATGATGTTTTAAAAGAAAATGGTGTGGATGTATCAAAAATACATGTAGCTCACTGCCCTGAACGTGTACTTCCAGGTCATATCATGCGCGAACTCGTAGAAAATGACCGTATCATAGGCGGCGTGACACCAGAAGCTACAGAGGCAACCGTAGCATTTTATGAAACCTTTGTAAGTGGTGATGTGCTTAAAACCGATGCAAAAACAGCAGAGATGGCAAAACTTACTGAAAATAGCTATCGTGATGTCAATATTGCTTTTGCCAACGAACTCTCCATTCTTTGTGATAAATTTGAAATTGATGTATGGGAACTCATTGCTCTTGCCAATCGCCATCCCCGCGTCAATATCTTACAACCTGGTGCTGGTGTTGGTGGACACTGTATTGCCGTAGATCCTTGGTTTATTGTACATGCTGGAGGTGAGGATGCTAAGATCATTCGCACGGCACGAGAAGTCAATAACTATAAAACCGAATGGGTGATTGAGAAGATTAAAAATGCTGCACTAAGCTTTGAAAAAGAGCATGGTAAAAAAGCAAAAGTTGCTTGTATGGGATTAGCATTTAAACCAAATATTGATGACCTAAGAGAAGCTCCGGCACTCTACATTACCCGACGACTTACAGCAGACGGCGTTACTGTCTTAGCAGTAGAGCCAAACATTGAAAACCATGATGAGTTTGAAATCATCAAAGATGAAGATGCCATTTCTAGCGCAGATATTATAGTTTACCTTGTAGCCCATAAAGAGTTTCAAGGGATTCGTATTTTTGGTAAGGAAATATTGGATTTTTGTGGGGTGATGAATAAATAAATGAAAAACACTATAACTCTGCTCTTTGCTAAAATGTTTGAAAAAGGCATAATGTTTCTTTTTTTTATGCTGTTAGCTCAATATTTTGGTAAAGATGCATTCGGAGAGTTTTCATATTATTTTACCATTGCTTCTATTCTTTTCGTTTTATTTGATTTAGGCGGAGAATTTTATCAAATAAGAGAGTTTAGCAAAACAGAGCGACTCAAAAACTTTAATACTATTTTTGTTATAAAAACTAGTATATTTTTGTTTATTTTACTTTTAACTTATTTTATCAATGATAATATTTATTTAATAGTCCTTATTGTCTCATATTATATAGATTCAATCATTTCAATATTTAGATCATCCTTATATAAAAATGGTCATTATATTCTTGAATCAAAATTTACAATTATTGAAAAACTAATATTCATTGGACTTATTGTTGCAAACATTGTTGCGGTAGAAAGCATATTGTTTATGTATTTAGCTTTTATTATTTCAAAGCTTATTTATATATTAATACTAATAAATAAATTCTATAAATTAAAATACCTATTTAAATCAAAAAAGCTTTTTAATTTAAATTTCTCTAAATACTACTTGTTTAACTCTTGGAGTTATATTTTGCATGCTTTACTTGTAGTGGTATTTGTTCAAATAGACATAATAATGCTAAAACAGATGGGAACATCTTTTGCAGATATAGGACTCTATTCGGCTGCTGTAAAAATATACATGACAGTAATAATATTTGCTGATGTGCTGTTTAAGCAATATTATCCGCAAGTGGCAAAATATGTTCAAGATAATGATAAAGTGCCATTAAAAGCTCTTATTTTAAAAGTGCAAAAAGCAAATCTATTTTTTTCCATTTATTTCGCAATCTTAACAATGCTTTTTGCAAATGAAATTATAAGCCTAGCTTTTGGAAAAGAGTTCGTTGAATCAGGGAAAATGTTAACGATTTTGTCTTTAATAATAATATTTAGATTTTCTATGTACACGTACACAGCTATATTATCATCCTCAAACCTGAATTATATTAAACTGTACACTTCACTTGCTTGTGTAGGTGTGAACATTGGACTAAATTATATTTTAATTCCAATATATGGAGTTTATGGAGCTATTGTAGCTACGGTAATTACGGAACTGTTGTTAGTAATATTGTATAAGTACAGTAGCTTCAAGATAATTTTTATAAATATGATATCATTGCAAGAGATATTAATATTGCTATTTGGAATGATGAGTTTTTATGTGTTATATCAATATAATATCAGCACAAATCAAAAATTAATAGTTTTACTAATATTAATAATATCACTTGTTATTAATATGAAAAATGTAAAACAATTATTACAATTTAACAAGGTTTAAAATGAGTAAAAAAATATTATTGATGGATACCTTCAGTACTATTCATGTAGGAAATGGCGCATTGTTAGAAAACACAATTAAACTATGTAGAGATGCTTATGGTGAATGCGATGTTGAAATTATCACAATGGATAAGGAGACCAATAGACTTAAATATAACGAAGACAAACTTTATGACCCAATGTTTGGAAAATTTTGGTTTGGACTAGGAAAGTTTGGAAAAATATTTTGGGCTTTTAAGCAAACCATTTTTATGCTGTTGCATATCATCAATGAAAGTACTTTAAAAATAAACTCAACAAGGTTAACTTTTACAAATGAACAAAAAAAAGCCATAGAAGCGATAGAAAAATCAGATATGTGTGTCAGTTGTGGAGGTGAAGTTATCGGCGATACTTTTTATCAAGCTCTCCCTTTCTGGCTTTTTACTTATTGGCTGGCTATCAAAAAAGGTAAAGATTTTGTGTTATTCCCTCAAAGCGTGGGACCTCTTAAAATGTCATGGACTAGAAAACTTGTCTATATGGCACTTAAAAATGCAAATTTGTATGTGGGTAGAGATAAAGCATCGTATGAAACACTGTTGTCATTAGGCTTTGACAAGGATAAGGTTATGTTTGTACCAGATGTAGCAATACAACAAGAAATAGGAAAAGCAAATATTCATAGCTATTTTAAAAATGAAGATAAAAAAGTGCTGGGCATAACCATCTCAAATCCTCCACATAGCGAAATGGGTAAAAAAGTTGATTTTGTACAAGAAGTTGGCTCTGCAGTGGAACAACTTGATCCAAATCAGTATAAAATCTTAATAATGCCATCAAACTATAAACTTCATGAAATTAGCCCTGATTATGCTTTATGTTTAAAATTAAAAGAAAAATTGTCAAATAAATTTGAAACAGCTATCTTGGAAAATCGTCCATACTTTCCAGATGAATATACAGCACTTTTAGATCATCTAGAATTTTTTATCTCTACGCGAATGCATGTGGCGATTTTAGCTACAACGGCATTTACACCAACTATAGCTATCAATACACAACATAAAATAAAGGGCTATATGCAAAATATCAATATGGAGCATTTTTGTGTAGATTATGAAAACATGAGTGATATATATAAACTATCTCAAGAGATAGAAGAAAACAAAGAAGATATAGTAACACGCCTAAAAGATGCAAATACAAAACTAAAACAAGAGCACAATATATTTTTACAAAGATTAAAAAAGATTGTGTAGTGATAGATAAAGATTTAAAAATTTATGATTGTGTTTGTACTGGTTGTTCCGCATGTACAGAAGCTTGCGCTTTTCCAGATGATAATGGCATTAATCCTGTCCAGCTCATTAAAAACGAGAATGGATTGGCAGTACCTAGAATAAACAGCAATACATGCACAGAGTGTATGATGTGCTATAAAGCTTGTCCAACAGAAGATAAAATTTTTAATAATGACATAACTTATGATAAATATGAGCAAAAAATTGGTGAAAGTTATTTTGGTTATTCTTTAGATGAAGAACATAGATTTGAAGCTGCTACCGCGGGTGTAGCTACTGAAATAGCAGCTTATTTACTAGAAACAAAGAAAATTGATGGAGTTGTGAGTTCTTATCAAAATGATAATAATGAGATAATTACGAAAATATTTACAGATATAGGGGAAATCAAAAAGACAAGAGGTTCTATATATCGACAAGTTTCACTGCTAAATGGATTAGTTGAAAAAATAGAAAAAGGAAACTATAAAAAACTTTTATTGATTGGCCTTCCCTGTCATATAGCAGGACTTAAAACTTTACATAAAACAAATAAATATCTTAAAAAAAATGTAGAATTTATAACCATAGCTCTATTTTGTAAGCAGACTAAAACAGAAGAATTTTCAGATTTTGAAAGAGCCATTTTAAAGGCAAAAGCAAATCAAAAAATAGATTACAGAGGCAAGGGTTGGCCAGGAGTTACCAGAATAGAGGGAGGAGACAGTCTTCCTTTCAATAATATTAAAATTGGTTTAAGTTGGTCAACCTTTGCCTTTACTCCTGAGTATTGTTTTGCTTGTAGCGATCCACTTGGAGTAGAAGCAGATATAAGTATAGGAGATGCTTGGTTGCCTAAGTATACAAATCAAGATAAAATCGGAAGTAGTTTATTTGTAGCTAATAGTGAAGTAGCAAAGCAAATAATTACAGAGATAAAAACCGATAAAATTCTTTTTATAGAAAATGAGAGCAAAGAAAACATTATAAATTCACAAAGTAAAATACATATAAAATACAAAACGAGTAATATAGAGTACAGAAGTAATATTTTTGGGAATATAGGAAACAGTGGAAAAGCTGAGTTTCGTTATAAATTATTGACAAAAATTACCTATTTTAATAAAAAATTTATAGAATTATTATATCTATCCAAGTTAATGATATATATACCAGATTTTTTTCTTAAAGTTTATCGTAAAGCGTTAGTAACTGTATGGAAACTACTTTGATAAAATTAAATAATTATATATTTTTATTCGCATTCCTACCCTCTTTTATATTAATATACAATGCCAACATATCCAAAATAAGTATTTTGTTGCAAGTGGATGAAATTTTATTATTAATTTCAATTATTATTATTATTATAAAAATAATAAGAAATATGCATAAAAAGATTGATAAAATATATTTTGTCTTTATTCTTTACTTGGTATATCAATTTATAAACTATCTAGTTTCACCATTTAATCATAATTTGTTTTTAGTTTTAATACAATCTTTAATAAATTTAAAAGTTTTTTTGATTGCTTTAGCAACATTGATAGTCTACAATAGTACTTCTTATAATAATTATGTTATCAAAAAAACTATGGTCTTTTTTATTATATTGTTTTTTATTGGTATTGTCGTTAATTGGACTATGGGTTCATCTTGGAATGCGCTTTATGATCAAAGAGCGGTAGTTAGATATGGCATTTTAAGACCAATCGGCTATTACGTAAGTACTGCGCATGTTGGATATTTTTTTGTTTTAACATTTGTAACTTTTTATATGTTAATGAGTAAAGAAAAAATAATTGAAAAAATGAAATTCTTAAAAAAATTTTTTATATTTATTATTATTGATTTTTTATTAGCTTTTATACTTTCAACACGAAAAGGTATGTTTATGAATATCCCTTTTGGTTTATTTGCTTTATCGCTATTTAAAATAAAAGAAAAAATATTAATTTTAATATTTTTGAGCATATTTCTATCAGTTTTTATTTATTTAATTAAAGATATGGAAATTTTTCTTGATACGCAGCAGAATATTTCAGATATGAGTAATCCAGAAACTTCTTACATACGAGGGTTAATGATATACCATGGAGTAAGTTTATTCTTTGAATTTTTCCCATTTGGTGTTGGTAATGCCTCGTTTGGTACGGTCTTGAGTCAGCATAATACTTTTGAAGTTTATGAATATGTCGGACTTCCATTACATAGAATTTATCACAGTAATTCATTGCATGGGGTTTATGATAGTGGGTTTGCCTCTATGTTAGCAGAGAATGGATTTTTTGGAATTTTTTTAATGTTTCTATTTATTTACTATTTTTTTAAATTTAATAAACAACGACTAGATAGTTATAATTATGAGATTTTTAAAATGATAACAATTTTTACTATATTATTGTCTTTAACTGAACCTAATTGGCAAAATGGACTATATACAGTTTTTTATGTAATTAATTTACTTTATATTTATACTAAAAATAATCTTTATCGAGAAAAAAGAAAGTGGGTCAAACATGAAGACTAAAATATTACTAATCTCAAATATGTATCCATCAATAAAAAATCCAGCATATGGTGTTTTTATTAAAAATTTTATAGATATTTTATCTAAAAATTTTAATTTTAAAAAAATAGTGATTGAAGGAAGAAAAAAAAATAGACTAAATAAGCTAAAAAGTTATATAGTATTTTTTGTAAGAATTTTTTATAATACAATTTTTCAAAAAAATGATTATATTTATATACACTACGTCTCTTTGGTTAGTGTATTATTGTTTTTTATTTTTCCTTTTATAAAGGGAAAAATAATATTGAATTTTCATGGTACCGATATGATAGGAGATTTTTCAATATTTAAAAAAATGATACTTTTTTTTACAAAAAAAATATCTAAAAAGGTAAGCTTGATTGTTGTACCATCAGAATTTTTTAAGAAAAAAGCTATAAAAACTCTAAGGGTGGAAGAAAATGATATATATGTATACCCATCAAGCGGCATTAATCTTGGATTATTTCGCCCATTAAATAAAATAAAATATAAGAATAAATTTGGTTTTGATGAAAATGATTTTGTAGTTGGCATGGTTTCATCAATTTATGAAGCTAAAGGATGGAAAGTTTTTTTAAATGCTATGGATGAATTAAAAAGCAACGTTTCCAATTTAAAAATTTTAATAGCAGGTAGAGGAATAGAAGAAAAAGAGTTGCGAAGCTATATAAAGAAAAAAAATTTAGAAAATATTACTGTTTTTGTTGGAGAAAAAACTCATTTAGAATTAGTTGAAATATATAACGCATTAGATGTTTTTGTTTTTCCAACAATGCTAGAAGAAAGTTTAGGGTTGGTAGGTTTGGAGGCAATGGCATGTGGTATTCCTGTTGTAGGTTCAAATATAGGAGGATTAGTAGATTATATTAAAAATGATTATAATGGATATTTATTTAAAGTTGGAGATAGTGATAATTTGGCGTTAATGATTTTGAAATGTAAAAATAAGCATGAATTATTTCAAGGAGCAATTGATACGGCATCTTTATTTTCACATGTAATTGTTGCTGAGGAGCTAACTAAAAGAATGAAGAGTTTATACTGAGTATGATAACAGGTAATTGTTCCAGTATGCAACTAGGAGGATTACCGAGACATATAGGAATTATGTTTGTTTTGGAGGGGTAACTTAAATTCAAAAAATTAATAATTTTAAGTTTAAATTAAGATGAATAAGGTGTAAGATGAATGTTACCGAAAAAAAATTATGCAAAGGCTAATATATGATAGTAAAGCTTAGAAATACCTTACGAAAGATTTTATTGAAACCGTATTATTTGCTTTTGACAAAGTTTTATAAGATGAATATATCACCAAGTGCAATTATCTCTCTTGGAGCTAAATTGGATAGAACTTATCCAGTTGGAATTCATATTGATGATGAAAGTTATGTTGCATCTGGAGCAATAATATTTTCACATGACTTTACTCGAAAGATACATGCCAATACCATAATTGGAAAAAGATGCTTTATAGGGAGTAACGCAATTATTATGCCCGGCTTAAAAATAGGTGACAACGTTATTGTCGGTGCTGGAGCTGTAGTTACGAAAGATATTCCGAGTGGGTGTATTGCCGTCGGCAATCCAGCAAAAATTATTAAAGAGAAAATACAAACAAAAAAATATGGACAATTGTTGACAAATGAAAAATAAAATAGTTAGAAATTATAAAATCTATGCTTTTGAGAGTAAACAAGATTTTCTTAATCAAATAAAAAATGAAAAAAAAATCTTAATTGCTATGAACGCAGAAAAAATTCTAAAAGATGATGCGCATTTACAAGACATTGTAAATAAAAATATTGGCTATTCTGATGGTGTTGGAGCAGTGATAGCTTTGAAGAAAAATGGATTAAATACAATAAAAATTCCCGGAGCAGAATTTTGGTTAGATATTGTAAAAGAATTTGAAAAAGAAAAAAGTTTTTATTTTGTTGGTTCATCGCTTGATGTTATGGAAAAAACTGTCTTAAAGCTTCAAAAGGAGTTTTTGCATGTAAAAATTGTTGGCTACAGAGACGGTTACTTAAAAGAAAATGATAAGGAAAAGCTTATAGAGGATTTACATGCAAAGAAGCCAGATGTTATATTTATTGCACAAGGAAGCCCAAGGCAAGAATATCTCATGGAAGAACTAATAAAGGTTTATCCGGCACTCTATATGGGATTGGGTGGTAGTTTTGATGTCTATTCAGGACTCAAAAAACGTGCTCCAAGTTTTTTTATAGATTTACATATTGAGTGGCTCTATAGGCTCATAAAAGAACCGATGCGCATTGGTCGGCAGCTAACATTAGTTAAATTCATGGTGTTGTTAAAGTTAGGAAAACTATAAAATGAAGTTAATACATACATTAAATAAAGATAATGAGAATATTGATGTTTTTGCAAGTGAAGCATTTTTAAAGTCACGTAGCAGTGAGTATGGCTGGTTCGTTACAGATGCTTATATATTACCTTTCATAATAGATAAGAAATTATTTTTTAAGAGAATGATTTTTACAACAGCATGTTTGCCTTTAAAAAAAAACACTTCTATTGCTGATGAAAAACATTTTTTAGATGCAGTAATACAAAAGTGTAAAGAAGAAAACTTATGTGATTTTATTTATAAAGCTCAGGCAAATGTACTGTTTAATGTTTGTCCAGAGAGTTCTGAGTGCATTGAGTGGGGAACTTATGTTGTTGATATAGCATCTACTCAGGAAAATATTTTTAATAATATACATGCCAAGCATCGAAATAGAATTCGTCATGCTGAAAAACATGGTTTAATTGTTCAAGAAACTGACAATATTGTTCAGGTTTGCGAAATAATTAAACAGACATTTACGCGTCAAAAAAAACTACTTTATCCATCACTATCAGATATACAAAAACTTCAAGATAATTTACAAGAACATATTGTTTTTTTTGAAGTATTAAAAGAAAATGTACCACAAGGAGTTTTTATATTTATTTTTGATGACACAACGGCTTACTGCATTTATGCAGGAAGTATAGAGAAACCATTTTCTGGAAGCATTGCTCTCATGCACTATAAGGCAATGGTCTTCTTCAATACTAAAAAACTAAAAAACTACGACTTTATGGGTGCACGTATTAATGTCGATAAAGGAAGTAAATTTGAGACAATTCAGCATTTTAAAAAACGTTTTGGAGGAGAATTGAAACAGGGTTATGCGTTTCAGACAATATTAAAACCGCTAAAATTTAGATTTTTTAATTATTTAGTTAAAATATATTTTAAAGCTAAAGGCAGCCAGTTCGAAGATATAATTAAAAAAAGTAAAGCAAATAAGTGAATATCTTTATTACATTAGATTATGAAATGTTTTTTGGCTCTAAGCTTGGTAATTTAAAAACATCTATTATTAAACCAACAGAGCAACTTTTGAGGGTTGCAGATAAGAATAATGTTAAGATGACTTTTTTTGTTGATATAGGATATGTTATAAAGCTTAAACAATATAAAGTTCAGCATACGGCATTAGAAGAAGATTATAATCTTATTGCAGAGCAAGTAAAGACTCTAGCCTCTTATGGACATGATGTTCAGTTGCATATACATCCACATTGGGAAGACTCGTCTTTTGATGGCTCCCAGTGGAATATGATAACACATCGCTATAGACTTCATGATTTTTCTGAGGATGAAATCAAAGATATTATCTATAGATATAAAAAGGCTTTAGAAGAATTAACAGGACAAAAAATATTTACATATCGCGCAGGCGGTTGGTGTATACAGCCCTTTTTTAAAATTAAGCAGGCTCTGCAAGATAATGAACTCTGGCTTGATAGTACATTATTTAACAATGGAAGAGCCCAAGGTAATACTCATTCATACAATTTTAAAAATATGCCAAAAAAAAGTCAATATCGATTTGAAAATGACCCGCTAGAGGAAGTAAAAAATGGCTATTTTTTGGAAGTTCCTATTAGTAGCTATAAGGTATCGCCATTACTGTATTTAAAAACATATTTTTTTAAAAAGTTTGGTGAAAAAAAATATAACATCTATGGAGATGGCATAGGTTTGTCTTCTGGATCGCTATGGGATAAGTTAAAAATTTTGACTTATCCCATAGCGATGCCTGTTTCGATTGACGGGTATAAATCAACTTTATTGCAAAAAGCACTGGACTCTTTTCAAAATTTACACCAAGAAAAAGAAGAAAACTTTGTAATCATTGGGCACAATAAGCTCTTAAGTGATTTTTCTCTAGAAAACTTGGAAAGATTTATTCAAAACAATAAAGTACATAACTTTACAGTATATTCAAATGAGTTTTCCAATTTAAAGAAAGAGCATGGTAAAAAAAATTAGTTATTTGAGTATACTTTTTATTATCACATTTAGTATTGCTTTTATAAACTTGGGAAAGTTTTTTGATATAACTGAGCCGCCAAAAAAGACGGATATTATTGTATGTCTCGGTGGTGGTGCATCTGAACGCATAAAAAAAACTCTTGAGTTATATTTAAAAGGTTATTCTAAATCGAAAAAAATTATTTTAACAGGTAGTACAAGCCTAAATAAAAAAGAGAATAAAATTACCTTTCTTACTAGAAATGGTGTTCCTAGAGAAAATATTATTTTTTTAAAAGATACTTCAAATACAATGAAGGAAGTTTTGATTTTAAAAAACTACTTATTGCAAAACAATATGAAAAGTGTCATGTTTGTAACAGATCCTCCGCATTCACGCAGAATCGTGTTTTTGGCTAATACTATTGCGAAGTATAAATATTATGAATTATCATGTCTTGTAGTAGGAAGTGAAGTTGCGTGGTGGAACAAAGATAATTATTATGAAAATAACAAAGCAGTTCGTTTTGTTATTTCTGAAATGCTTAAATTGCCATTTAATTATATTGCTTATGGCATATTAAAACCATTGGGTTTATATGATTTGATAAGAGAGCATGCAGGCGATTTTATCTATTTTATTAAGTTCCATATGCAGAAAGCTTTGTTTTAGTAATGCAAGTGTAAGCCTCCCCAAAAACCATACTACTAATAACAGAATAATTCTGAGGAGGTACCCCTTGGTATAAAATAAATTTAGCGAGAAATAGGTATTGAGATTTTAAAAGAGATTGAAGATGGTGCACCAGTAGTTGAGACCTTAAGAAAGAAAATTCCAAACTGAAAAAGCTTTATCTATTATTTTGATTCTTATCTAATAAATTTATTGCTATTTTACAAATCTCATTTGAACTTATCTCTTTTATAGAGAAATCTTGTTTATTTAGTTTATATGGATTCACAATAGATGAAGATTTTACAACTTTATTTATATCAGTTAT